>JAJTIE010000028.1 GCA_021300195.1 Bacteroidota bacterium
AGAATAGCTCGTGGGTAATCTCTTCCATCCTGTTATCAGCGGTCAGGTAGAAGACCGTAAAATAACTCCTCTCGCTTTCTTCTTCTGCTTCTTCGATATGATACTTTACTATAAAATAAGCCTGATTTCTAAACTTTCTTTTGTAATAAGAAATCCTTTTACGGGATTGGCGATCAATACTTTTTAGAAACGAATGCAGGGAATAGGAATTCAGCTTGAAGTAGGAATTTATAAAACTATCCAGCTGCAAGGTTCTGGTAGTAGGTGGCCCCGGCAGCTGGTAGTAAATGACCCTAGTTCCTATTTTATTTCCATCAAAAAACGGGTTGGTCAAGTAAATAAAAAATAACTCCGAATCGCTGAAACCACACTCCCTAAGCGCAGCATTCTCCCGTATCTCTGCATAGGAACCGAACTCCAGGGCCTGGCACCTTTCCTTGTCGATAAGTATGAGAGGACCATAAATTTCAGCATGTGAATTCATAGAATACTTAAAAAGTATTTTCTTACCACAATCAATTGGTAAACTTACAATGCCCCTTGGAGGAGAAGGGATATATATAAGTCCGGGCGGTGCTATCATTCTTTTGGTCTCCAGATAGTTAGCTGCCAACTGAGTACCAAATCTTTTGTCATATATGATGCAACATAAGTAATCTATGTCACACTTCTTTTTCTGGGCATATCCAATTCCGGAACAGAAGAATGGAAGGACAACAATTAAACTAATAACCTTATCTGGTTTCATAATATCTGTATTCATAATATTCCGAAAACTTTTCACTTTCTATCTCCAGCTGTTTCCTATTCCCAACTGGAAATAATGGATGATCCAGATAAGCAAAAACTCCCCAGTTTTCCAAGTAGTATACAACATGAGCCAATTCATGGACTAATACAGACATCAAGGTTAATGGAGGCACTATTCCTATGTAATTTTCAGAATAATTCTTTTGTGCATTCGTTCTATTTTTTGCTGAATCGTGCGAGATTCTAGCAGTATATAGAGAAATATTTATTTCATGTTTTACTGGAAAATATACAGGAATTCCACTTATAGATTCTCCCAAAACTTGTGGCGGAATACTTACTATACCATAATGATTATTTTTACTATCTATAGTACCAGAATGTAAAACTATTCTCTGGCCCCATTGCACAATTCGATTCCTTAGATTTGTAGCTACCGGATTCTTGCTATAGTTAAATTCTTGAAGTAGGTCGGTAAATAGCTTGTAGTACTCCGTTTTCTGCAAGGATGGATGTACGGTGACTAAGTCCAGAAAGGTTCCTGGTTCTCCAGAGGGGGTCTGGTTCTGTATATAGTCTCTAAACTGTGCTCTTCCCAGCTCCAGGGCGCGGGTTCGGGCCTCGCTTGGGGGTTGGTTTTGGGCGATCAGGGTGTAGTCTACTACCATCTCTAGCCAGCGCTGGTCGCGCTTGGGCTGCTGTACGTAGCTGAGGATGTAGAGCTTGTCGGCCAGAAAATGGGCGAACTCGCTGGGGTCGGGCGGGGGGAGGGTTTTGGTTGGTGTGCGTTGCATGGGTGTGTTGCTTAAAGATAACAGAAATTGGGGTACCTAGTCGGGGGGGGGCTAGAGGCAGCGCCGGTATTCGAAACGGTAGCTGAGCACATCGGCCAGCAGCTGGTTCCACAGGCGGGCTGGCTGGGTGCCGGCTAGCAGCAGGTAGCCAAAGCCTTCGGGCTTCCAGTTGTGCAGGCCGCGCTGTACCTGCTCTACCAGGGCAAAGCGGGGGCGGCCTGCCTGGGTGCCCTGGGCGGTGGTGTAGCTGTCGCCCAGGTGCTGCTGGATGAGGTGCAGGCTCAGGCTGCCCTGTGCGGTGACGATACGGCCCCTGGGCTGCTCCCAGCGGAGGGCCTGAAACTCGATAAAGGCGGCGGGCCAGCTGTACACATGGTCTACCGAGCGCTCGGGCTGGCCGTTGTAGTGGTCTACAAATACGCAGCCCAGGCTGTGTAGCTTGGTGCTTAGGGTTCTAAATGCGTGGTCCAGATCTGTAGACTGGGTGTTGGTGTTTGGGTTCGCTTGCATGTTCTTGGGGTTTGGGTGGAATGGAAAAGTGTTTGCGGTGTTGTTTGCGTGTGTTTGTAAAGGAGGTGGCTTGTATTGCAAGTACGTGGCGGCAGGCAGCGGGTGCAAGACATTTTTTTATGAGAGCGGTGGGCGTGCGGCATCCGCGCAGACCGGGCAGTGGCCAGAAGGGCGTGGGGGCTGGGTGCCCCCTGGTGTGCACGGTGGCATCTGCCCGGCTGCGAGCCGGATGCTGCTGCGGCTGGCCTGCTAGCTTTGTGTTTCTCTGCTCAGTATCCGCTCGATGGTGAGCGGTGCCAGGCAGAATTCATCGCTTAGCTGGTTCAGCACGTCGTCTAGCCGCAGGCGGTGCTGCTCGTATAGCTCACGAAAGCGCTCGCAGATTTTTTCGTTTCGGCGCAGGGTCATCTGGCGGCGCTTTTCGTGGTGCGAGGTGGTGGGGTTTGGGGGGATGTTCATTTGGAAAAAAATTTGAATGATGAATAAAATAATTGATAATCAGATTTTTACCTCAAACTGTGTTTCGGTACAGATGCCCAGGCCCAGCTGCTCGAGTGCCAGCCGTGTTGCAGGGTCTTCGAGCAGTACCTTTAGCTGGCTGATGGCGGGCTGCAGCTTCAGTGCCTGCGGAAAGGCGGCGTATACGGCCTGTGGGCTGTACTGGGCGGCCAGTAGGGCGGTGCTGCGCTGCACGTAGCATAGCTTGCCGTGTGGCAGGGTGTAGGTCTGCTGGTGGGCAAACCATTCGGGGTTTCGTGCTGCCAGGGCTTCCAGCAGATTTTGCAGGGCGTTCAGTTCCTGCTCTGCTGTCCGGCGCGCGGCTTTCTGGTATGCGTAGGCCTGCAGGAGCTTGTCGGCGGCCTGTGCATCGGCCTGGAGCTGGGTGGGGGAGGGGTGTTTCATGTGCATGATTGTTGGATGTGTGTTTGATACAGGTGGAATATACAGAATTGAACAAATAAATAGAATTAATCTATAAATAGGCCAGACTCATCGAAAAAAATACAATCCGGGTCGGACAGATTCTCTAGTCCATACAAGGTAGGATCTGAAGCGGATTCGGCAAAGTCTTGCAAAGCCGAAATCATGGCAAATTCCTCGTTATCAGTGTTTTTTGAGCGAAAATTTCGGATGAATTTGCTGGGAGTTGCCTGCGGGTTGAATCTTTCTCCCGGCTTGGCCTGTCTATTTTTTGATTGTTGCATAGCTTTGAATGTTTGCTACAAATCAAAAGACTCAATCTATATCTTGCAAGGCGTATTTCTATGTTCCTTACTGGATAGGTCGGTCTTCGTACCTTTTGCGCCACAAGCCCAACCAAACGATGACAGAAGCCCAACGCCTTCGCCAGGTTCGCAAAGCCCTGGGTATCAGCCAGCAGCAGATAGCCTACACCTTGGGCCTAAAGCAGGGGAGCTACAGTGACGTGGAGCGGGGAAAGGCCAGCATAAGTGCCAGCCTGATGAAGCGCCTGATGGAGTGCTACCGGGTGAACCCCACTTTTTTGCTCACCGGCTCGGGGCCCCTGTTTCTGCAGGCCGAGCTAAGCCCCCTGCACCCGGGCGCACCGCAGCTGCCCAATGTGCCCCTGGTGGGGCACGAGCTGGTGCCAGCATACATGCTGCACCGCCAAGACCCCACGTGGTACCTGGCCCTGCCCTACCTGCACCTGCCAGACCTGGAGCCGGAGGTCCAGCACTATGCCTTTCAGGTACGGCAGGAGGCCATGGCGCCCACCCTGTATCCGGGCGACTATGTGGTGGGCCGGCCCTGTGCTATCCAGGATGTGCAGGACAACCGGGTGTACATCATCTTTGTACGAGATGGTGCCTGGGCCATACGCCGTGTGCTAAACCGCTATGAACGGGATGGCACGCTGATCCTGAAAAGTGATAACAGTGGCCATGCCACCTACCCCATACCCGCCGATGCCGTAGACCACCTGCTGGCCGTGGAGCGGAAGATTAGCGCCAAGCTGCATGGCCCAGAGAATGTGTACGACCGGCTGAATAAGCTGGAGCAGGAGCTGTGGGATCTGAGAAACGAAATGCAAAAGCGCCCCGGCAGCTAGCCCATGGGCAGGCGGGGCGCAAGTATAGAAGGACGGGCATGCGGGTGGTTTCTGGATTTTTATCAAAATAAAAAACTGAAAAAAATACATTTAGTTTTATTTTGCAAAACAAAAACCTTCATATTTGCACACGTGAAACAGAAAACCAAAACGGCCCGAATATCTGTGCGCTGGCAGTGGATACTGAGTGGCCTGCTAGGCACCCTGGCGGCACTGGGCCTGCTGCTGCTGGGCAGCAGCAGCCTGCGCCACAGCATGGGTGCTGCGGTAGGCCAGCTGTGGGCGTATACCTGGGCGCATGCCAGCACAGACTTTTATCTCTTTCTGCTTGCAGGTTTTGCCGCACAGATGGTAGATGGTGCACTGGGCATGGCCTACGGCGTTACGGCTACTACCACGCTGCTCAGCGTAGGTGTGCCCCCTGCCGCTGCCAGTGCCAGTGTGCACAGCAGCGAAATCTTTACCAGTGGGGTAAGTGGCCTTATGCACCTGCGCTTTCGGAATGTGAACACCCGACTTTTCCGTAAGCTATTGGTGCCCGGCATGCTGGGTGCCATACTGGGCGCTTTTTTCATCTCCGAGCTGGAAGCCCTGTTTCAGTATGTAAAGGGCTTTGTTGCCATCTATACCCTACTGCTGGGCGTGCTGATTATCCGCAAGGCCGTTCGGAAGAAGCGTAAGACCAAAAAGTTCAAGCGCGTTCGCCCACTTGCCTTTGTTGGTGGGTTTTTGGATTCTGTAGGGGGCGGCGGCTGGGGTCCGATTGTTACCACCACGCTCATAGCGGGTGGGCGGGCACCCCGCTACACCATAGGTAGTGTAAACCTGGCCGAGTTTTTTGTGGCGGCAGCCAGCTCCGTCGCCTTTGTAACCCTCATCGGGCTTACACATCTCCAGATTATTGCAGGGCTTATCCTGGGCGGCCTTATTGCGGCACCACTCGCTGCCCACCTGAGCCAGCGGCTGCCCATCCGCACCATGATGATTACCGTAGGCTGCGTGGTCATCCTTGTCAGCCTGCGCCTCATCCTGCTGGCTTTCTTATAGGGGGTAGTGGTACCTACGTTTGGCGGGGGCCTGCTGGTACCTGGCTTGCCATTAGCACGCCCATCCAGCTCTGTAGTAGTCGAAATGCCCTTTCGTTCTTGAAAGCCTTCATGTACAGCAGGCAGCCCTCCAGGAGGGCAAGCATCATGGAGGCCATTTCTCGTGCGGGGAGGGTGGCTGCAAGCTCGTTCGTATGCTGCGCATGCTGTATGCGCGCTTCCAGCACATCTTCCACCCGGCTGAACACCTGCTGCAGGGACGCACGGAAAACCGGATAATCGTCTGCCAGCTCCAGGCTAAGGTTGCCCGCCATACATCCCAGAAAAAACTTCAGCGTCTCGGTATAATCTTTCTCTAACTGGATCAGGAAGTTTTGGGTCTGATCCTGGAATGGTACATCCATGTTGCCAAAGGCTTGCCGGAAGCGACCAACAAGCTCCTCGCCGTACCTGTTCAGTACGGCGAGGAAGAACTCATTCTTAGACTCGAAGTAGTTGTAAAAAGACGACTTTTCGATGCCGGAAAGCCTACAGATCTCAGCTATACCCAGTGCGTGATAGCCGCTTCGCCACACAGCCACGTGGCAGTCGGCAATGATTTTATCCCTGCTTGTTTTTGCTTTCATGGCTCTGTACGGGCCTGGCCTTGCCCGTTGTATCTATGCCCGCAATATAGTGCATGGGGCACTTGCCGGATATACCCGTGCCAAGCATGGCAAACACAACAACCAGCACCACAATACCCAGCCCGCCCGCTACGGTACCAAAGGCAAAAAGACTGATACCTGCTGCGGCAATCAGTAGCCGGATAATTCGTTCTGTTTTGCCTACATTCTTGTGGAAAGTAAAGCTGAAGGCCTTGATCGGATTGTGAAGTTTCATAATTATTAGGGAATAAGGATTAAAAAACCAGAACAAGAACGACCGATCGGTCATATTGGTTCATTGCCTTCCTGATTTTTAACCTGCATTCAGGTTTTGGTACTCCGCTACTTGCACCTCGGCCACCGCAGGGGCTAGTGGACTTTGGTTTTCGGGCCATTGTATCTCGTATTCGCCGGTAAAAACCAGGGGAATCCACTGCTGTAGCTGGGGCTGATACAGCTGCACATAGTCGTGAGAAAGGGCTGTTATCAGCTTTTCGTGCAGGGCTTCTGGCAGATAGTCCACCTCCAGTTGGTACAACTTGTCCACCCGCTCCTGTAGCTTGATGCTGATACCATCACTACGCTTGTATACCCGCCGCTCGTGCTGGCTCCGGTAGTTGCGCAGCTGTAGGGGTAGCCGCAGCTGGTTCCAGGCTTCTATCAGCTCGCTGCCATTGGCCGGATCCTGATACACAAAGTCGGCCTGGTCATTGGCACTGCGGTAGCGCAGCAGCTGGTAGGGCAGCGTGCCCGCTACTACCTCAAAGGCACCGCTCACCCAGCCCGTGGATACACCCTGCAGCCGTAGCTGTAGCTGATAGCAGCCAGGCTGTAGTGCGGCAGGTAGCGAAAATGCATAGACACAGTAGCGCCCGGTGGCCGTGCTACCGGTGTAGGAGAATACCCGGCTTTCGCTACGGGCACCGTCTACCTGGTAGATTGTGCGGGCATCTACCTGGTTCAGTGCTGTCTCTACCCCTGTTGCTGCGTTCTTAAGCGAAAAAACCAGGGCCGGATACGTTGCCGTAGTAGCGCTATAGAGATAAAGGGGCACGTATAGCGTGTCTCCCTGCCTAAATTGCAGGGGGGGGAGTGTCTCGGTTACTTCCGCATTCGCAGCGGTGTCTGCCTCTGCCAGGAAATAGCTGGAGCGAAGGACCGGGAGCTCGGTATAGCCGGTAAGCCGGGTTCCGTTGAAAAGATCGAAGTCCGCCAGGCTTGGCGGCAGGGTAGTGCTACTGCCCAGGCCCAGGTACTGGAATTCTCCGTAAGGCTCTGTCCGGAGCTGATTGTTGGTATCGTTGCCTGTCCGGAAAAGGATCAGCCCCCCTACAGCCCGCAAGCCAGGCCACAGGGGGATAAACTCCATGTAGAAGGCCGTTACACTGGTATAGATATTCAGATGGCCGATGGCTACTTGCTGTAAAACCAAATCTGCCTGCAGTTTATATCCGGCTATGTATTCGGGCAGACCGACCCCAAAGCGGGCCAGATTTTCCATCCCATAGCTGGGCCCGAGCAGTAGGTATCGGTTTAGCTGATAGGTGGTAGAATTCGCCTGCCGGTATAGGGCCTGGGCGTTTAGCACCGTGTGGATGGTCTGCAGGGCTCGGTACTCAGCTGGCAGTATCAGCTGGGGCGTATCGGGCACAAAGCGGATGAAACTGTGCCTGGGGCTGTGAACCTGAAATTGGGTGAAGTCGAACATAGGGGGTATATAAGAGTTATGTCAGTTTTGGGCCTTTACCAGTGTCCACTTGGCCATTCCCTGTGCAGGCTCGTACTCCAGGCTGCGCAGGTACCAGCGGCCGTTGGCCAGCTCGCTATCTTGTATTTGGATGGGGCTGTAGCGGTCCTCCTTCAGCTGCAGATACTGTTCCCAGCTGAGGGGGTAGCTAAAGCGTAATTCCAGGGGCTGATAATACCGCCGAAGGCTCGGGCCAAAGTAAGTGCGCTGGTAGCTACGGTCTGGTGCGGGGAAGTTCTCGAAGGAGTCTTGCAGGGTGCCATCCAGCAGGGCATAGCCCTCGCGGTTGTTGCCCTCGTAGTAGCTCTGTCGGATGGTATTGATGGCCTGGCCCGCCCACAGGATGGGTGCCCAGCGTTTCAGATTTCGCTGGGGTGCCAGGCGGAGGTTCAGCGAGCGGGTGCCGTCCAGCAGGTTGCCATTGGGGTCCGTACTCAGGCTCACAAAGGATTCGGTCCGTTCAGACTGGGCAGGCCCGTTGTACGTCTGTCCATCGGCGTGCGTACCGCTCCGGCGCGAGGTGCAGATGAAGAAACGGTCGGCATCATAGGCGGTGTCTGTGCTCGCATTTTTGTTGCCCTCTATGCGTCGCACTTTTTCTATCACATACCCGCTTGTTATAAACTTGCAGCGTATGTCCAGCTGGTTGCTGCTGTACTGCAGGTCGGCCTGGTACTCGCGCTTCGTGTTGAATTCCTCCAGGCCATTCACGCCCTCCACGTCCGCTTTTTCATAGCCCGCCAGTATGCGCGTATAGTGCTCTCGTTCCAGCACCCTCAGCTCATAGTCCTTTATTGCGGCCAGGCTGAGCACGTGTGGACCGGTTTTATAGAAATAGGACTTTTTCTCTACCCGCAGCACCTGCTCCAGCCTGCCCTGCAGCAGGCTGGGTACAGGCTGGCCTGCGGGGCGGGGCTGTAGCTCCCAGCCTATGTTGTAGCAGGCGTTTAGGGCATCTAGCAGCTCCTCCAGGCTCATGTGCAGGGGCGTGGGCACGGTGGTGCCAAACTGGTCTGTCTTCTGCTCGATGCCCCGTAGCAGCAGTCCGTTGGTAACGAACAGGTTGTATCCGGCTCCATCCTGGCCCGATTCTGGCGCGAAGGGCTGGCTGCCCGCTGTGTAGGGCGAGGCCGGGTCTGTACCAAACAAATCACTCCAGGCGGTTACCCGGGCATCTGTAATCTGCTCCGTAAGGCGGGCCAGTGCCTCGTTTGCCAGGAAACCCCGCACCAGGGTGTTTCTATACGCATTGCTGTTGCGTATTTCCACGCGGAAAGCTTCCAGGAAAAACTGCACCTGTTGCCCCTGTCTCAGCACCGTATTCTGCGGGATGGGGGGCAGGGGTGGGGCGGGCAGGTAGTCTCCGAAGCCAAAGTGCAGATAGAAATACTCCAGGCTACTGACACTACCCGTGTTGTGCACAAAACTCAGGTCGAAGGTCTCTGTGCGAACCGTAGCAGTGGGCTCTCCATCGCTGGCAATGGGTGCCCCCTGCCATAGCCTGGTGCCCCCCGTGCCCTGCCCTGGCTCCGGGCTTTTTTTGAAGCGCACCACCGGATAGGCGGCCCAGCTGGCCAGGCCCCCGGGGCTGCTAATGGTTACCCGGAAGCGAATCCGGATCCGTAGCTGTAGGTTCTCGTAGCTGCCCACAGCCTGAAAGAAAGGGCTCAGGTTATTGGTGGGCCAGCCTCCGCCCCCCGTTATGCCAATAAGCGTACTGCCGAAACTGCCAGGTGTCTGGTTGCCGTAGTCTACAGGCAGCAGGCCCCTTAGTTCATCGGTCTCGAAGCTGTTGCTATTGTACACCGGGTCCATCAGCCAGTGCGCGCCGGAGAAGTCTCCATTCTGCACGGGCACATTCTGGTAGGCATAGGCTCCGGCACCGGTGTACTGGGCTATAGATTGCTCAATCAGTGGCTTCGGCAGTATCTCCAGCTGATAGTCCGCATAGTGGTATGTGGGTAGGCTGCTGCCATCCATGCTTTTGGCCGTCCGTAGGTCCACCTGTGCGTCCATTCGGCTCAGCAGCTGCTGGTAGTTGCCTTCCTGTTCAATGTTGGCATCGTACAGGGCCAGTCCGTCTTCGTACGTGTACCGCCCGTCGCCCAGGTTTACACGCCCGGTCAGAAATGTTTGCCAGCCCGCCTTGGGCTGTGCCGTCGGGATACGCCGCGTAGCGGGCTGATCCTGATAGCCCTGCGCATAGGGCTGGCTGGCAGCATGCTCTATGCGGCACCGCACCGGCTCATCTATGCCCTGGCTTAGGCCAAGCTGGTAGAGAAAGGTGGCCGCCTGCCCAATGAACTTGAGCGGCAGGCTGTATTCGGCCTGGATGCTGTGCCACTTAGGGTCGCGTTTCAGCTGGATGCTGGCTTCGTCCCAGCCAATGGGCTCCTCTACCACCAGCCAGTTTCCGCCATTCAGGCTTGCGTGCTGCAAACTAAATCTCCAGATCATAATTATATTGCTGACAAACAGGTTTTTATGTTCTATGACTTATAGCGTTGGTTTAGGTATTCTGTGCGCTGCACCTGGCTCTGCTCATACAGCCGGAAGCCCCTGGCATCCAGGTTCACCTGCACCTGCCGCAGTTTTCCCAGCTCTTTTTTCAGCCCTTGTATTTCTGCAGAGAAGGTTTTGCTGATGCGGGCACCGCTGTCTGTATACTCGTGGCCCGGCACGTGTGGGCTGAGGGCTCGTCCGTCATTTATTGCTTCCAGCAGGGGCAGATGGGCAGCCACCCGCTCTTTGCGCACCAGGTATTCGCCCCCCTCTGCCTCTATGGGGATGCCCCCTGCACTGTGGGCGGGCCCGCGCAGCACACCTGCCAGCTGGCTGGCCTCTACCAGGCCACCCGTGCGAAACTGCGGGAGCGGCTGGGCAGCAATGGCAGCTATCTGGGCCCCACCGGTAGCGCTGGCAAATGCAATGGCCGGGATATTGGCCGGAAAGGGTGCCGAGGCTACCGCCTTGGCTATGGCAGCGGCGGTGTCTACCGTAGCGCTGAAGAGATTGAGCTGCTTGGTGCGCCGGGCGGCAGCGGCCTCTACCTGGCGCTGTGCCTGCTCGGTACGCTGCACGGCAGCCTGCTCTTGCTGTAGCTGGGCCTCTTTCAGGCTAATCTCTTGCTGCAGATTTTCTTGGCGCATGCCCGATGCACTGGCCTCAGCCTCCTGTAGCAGGGCTATCTGTGCCAGGGTAGCCTCCACCTGCTCCTGCTGCTGCTCCATCTGCCTGCCCAGGCGGGCTTGATCCCTGGCCGTAGTGGCACTCAGGATGCCCCCTACCGAGGCACCGATGCCCTGGTAGTAGGCCACCAGGGTATCGGCCTGCCGGATCAGGCTTTTGCCTGTCATCTCGGCCTCCAGGCGGGCGGTGCGGCCCAGGTTTTTCAGGCCTGCCTCCACCCGGGTGGCCTGCAGGGCGGCACCCAGGCCCGCTATTCCCCTGGTAGTTTGGGCTGCAGATTGTGAGAAAGACCTTTGGGTCTTCTCCAGTTCGGCATATACCTTTTTGGCCTCGGCCAGCGCACTGGCCTGGGCCTGGCTCAGCTCAGGATAGGCTTCGGTTTGCGGATTCATGTTTTTGGGTTGTTTGTAGGGTTTCGAGTAGCAGCAGATAGTCGTACCAGCCCATGCGCCTTAGGGCTGCAATGCCCTCAGGGCGGTAGCCTCCTGCCTGATAGAGCTGTACCAGGCGGCGGTCTTCTGCTGTGCGTAGAGTAGCGTGCAGAGCTGAGACAGCTGGCTCAGTTTTATTTTTCGCTGGGCCTCGGAATAGGGCTTCAAATCGATGCCGGCATCCGTCAAGGGCCCTAAGTAGTGCTCCAGACCCAGCAGTGAGAAAAAACGCCTGAGCTGCTCGGCCTCCCGGTCCGCCAGGCGCCAGGCCTGTATCTTGCTGTAGGCATAGGCCGCATCGTAGCCGTAGGGGTTCTCGCTTTCGTCAAAGAATACCACGGCTGCCAGGCGGTACACCAGGTCTACATCAAAGGGCCAGCTTAGCCGCTCCTCCAGCGCATTCAGCCATTTGTAGGCCTCTCCGGTTTTGCGCTTGTCCAGCTGCTCCTTTACGGCTGCCAGGGTGGCCTGCACATAGCCGGCATCTACCCGCAGCCGGTCTTCCTCTATCAGGCCTACGGCCACCTGCATGCGTTCCCAGGGCAGGTTGTATTCGTTGGCAAACTTGTAGTAGGTTTTGCCCTGCCACTCAAAAGCCTGTACCACCTGGTGGCCCGGATCCAGCACCGCCCGGAATGGTTCCGGACGGTGTGTGGCTCCTGATCGGCGGCGTATATACCGTAGCATGGCCTAGCTTACTGTGAGGTTGAGAGAGAATGAAGCCGGGGTATAGTTGCTACCCGATTCCAGCTCGAAGTGGAATGTGTAGGTACCGGCGGGCATTACTAGCTGATTCTTTCGGAATGCGGTATAGAGCAGGTCGGGCAGATTCGGCTCTACCTCGGCCGAGAAGATCTCGAAGGTGTTGAGCACCTCGGTGCTGGTGGTGCCATTGTTGTATATTACCGAGACCAGGTCAATAGTCAGGCTGGTTGCAGGCGGCGGGTTGTAGGTAAAAAGGAAAGAGACATCGGAGTCTTCGTTATTGACTATCTCGAAACCGATGGTGTTCTCCTGCTCTTCTTCATCCGCACACACCAGCAGGGCCTCGGGCAGCCAGTAGTGCTGTGGGTGGCTGGTGGTACTCCACTTGAAGGTGTATATGTAGCGCAGCTCACTGTTGTATTCTCGTTCCACGGGCATGGTTACAGCTATGCCACAGGTAGCGTGGGTATTCCAGATCAGGCGCTCGGTGGCAAACCACAGCACGTGCCGCTGGCTGCGCAGGGCAGCATCGGCAAAGGCTCGGTTGCCCACCACATTCAGGTCTTCCACGGTGGCGCTGTGGTCCATGCCGGTAATGCGGGTGAGGGTGCCCCCATAGCCCTGGCTTTCATTGGGCGTGCCCCCGTCGTACTCGCCCAGCACATTGGCCAGGATGATGATCTTCCCGGCCGTATTGGCCGCCTGCCAGGCGGCTAGCTGGGCCGTGGCACTGTCTCCGGCCGCATTCAGGGCGCTCACCAGGGTGGGCTGGTAGTACTTGTCTACCAGGATTACGTTGCGAATGCCGCCGTGCTCGCTGCCAGGGCAGCACTGCCTTAGGTAGCTCAGGTCTGTAGCACAGCTGGTGGGATGAAAAGAAGGAAGGTTGTTCATAGGTATTTGCGAATGGAAAAAGTGAAACCAAGTACAAGAAGAAGGGCCCAAAAGGCGATGCCACTGTAGTGCCAGAAGCCCCGCCTGGCCCTAGCCCGGGTGTGAGTGGTATACTCGCGCACCACCTTGGGCACCCGGATGGTATCGGGCACGCAGGCTGCCTGCACCCGTACGAGCTGTAGCGCCGCCGTGCCCGCTGCCTGGCTGGGTAGCCATACGGGCTGCAGGCGCAGGCGCAGGCGGCCCGTGTCTTTCACGTAGGGGCGGGTGGGTAGCCAGGCTGCATGTAGCTGAGCTCCTGGGCTAACTACCAGGGTATCTCGCACCTCGCGCAGGGTAGTGGTGCCCAGCTCGCTGCAGGGGCTACAGGCCGCTAGTAGGCCCAGTAGCGGCAGTAGGGTAAGCAGCACACAGGGTTTACTCATGGCTAGGGGGATTTTTGTAGGTGTCTATCTTTTTGTACATCAGGTGGGCTAGCCGGGGGTCTATCCAGCCCAGCAGGCTCAGGTTTTTCAGCAGGCTGAGCAGCAGGATAACCACCATGGGGAAGAGCACCGCCTCGGGCAGCCAGCCAAACACGCGCTCTTTCTGCCCCAGGTTGTGCGCCACGCTAAGCAGAAAGGTATAGCTGACGAGCTTCCAGATGGAGCGCAGTGCCTTGCGGGTTTCGAAACGGCCCTGACGCCAGGCAAAGGTGGCACCGGTGCAGAAATCGGCCACTACTATGACAAACACCAGGTAATAGGTGAGGCTGGGGCTCCATACGTACAGGTGTACGTGGTGGTCCAGCCAGTGCCAGCCGAAGGCCAGGCCGAGGCTAGCCAGGTTGGCAGCCAGCCAATACTTGAAGCGAAGGCCGAGTCCGGCCATTTGTTCCACATCATGCCACATGCAGGTAGGGGAAAATGGTGTGCGTAAGGGTAGAGATGAGGGTACGATGGTGGGCTGCATAGGCAGCCATATCGGCGGCATTTGTCAGGAAACATACTTCCCACAGCACATTATGGCAGTTTGGCCGCATAATGGCTAGCCGGCCATGGTGGCTCTGGGCCTCGGTTTTCGGCAGGCCGCCGTTGTAGTGGTGCCGGTTGGGTATCTGCATGCACTGCGCTGCGGCTTTGGCAATCTCGTTGGCCAGGTTTACCTCGGTGCGGCTGGCAGCTAGTGGCACCAGGCACTCGGTACCGGTGGCCCTGGGCGATGCCGCGTTAAAGTGCAGGTCCAGCAGGATGTCATTCGGCCGGCACTGCTGTGCTATCTTCTGCACATCGGTTGCCAGGTCGTCGGCATCGTCGTCCACCAGCACCACCACGCCCCGGGCCTTCAGTGCCTGGGCCAGGTCATTCCGCAGGGCTATGGTCAGTTCGTTTTCTTTCAGGCCGTTGGCCACTGCTCCGGGGTCATCCCGGTGGTGGCCGGCGCGCAGGAAGAGCCGGGCTGGTATTTGCAGGTTCCGGCCCATCTCCTCGAATAGGGGATCCAGGTTCATGTAACAGGCGTGTTTGTTTTTGTTTGTTTGCAAAGGGGTAGCCCCGCAGGTGCCCCCGGTAGGCCGGGGGCATTTCTGCGAAGCCTGAAAAGGCTATCGGGCAGTAGGCCCAGCTAGCCAGCTAGGCAGTGGCGGTAATGATGGACCCAATCCCCTTGTTGCGGATGGGTAGTGCCAAAAAGCGCTGCTGGAAGCCGATGATGTCGCCCCGGGCATCGGGGTCGCGCAGGCGCTCAAACATATCCAGGCTGCCTACGGCTTTCATCACCTCCTCGCGCTGAAAGGCTATGGCACGCGTAAAGCGGTCTCCGGCGGTGAACACGTCGCCAAAGGCTTTCTTGCTGCCCGCGCTGTTGTACAGCGGCAGCTGCTCGTAGCTGTACACCCGGAAGCCATACAGCGCACCCGGCGCCCCCCCATCGGCATGGTTCATCATCTGGTTGAAGAGTACGCGATCTTCATTCCGCAGCTGCTCCATGGCGGTGCTATCCAGCACCAGCACGCGTCCCGCCTGAGTTAGCCGCATGGCATCAAAGCGCTGCGCCATCCGGGCAATGTCTGCATAGCTGAGCAAGCGATGGCCCCCGCTGAGTGCCCCAGTGGTGCTTACCACCGGCGTGTGTGTGCCATTGGTGCCCGGTGCATAGGCATGGGCGGCCTCATTGTACTGGCGCTGTAGCAGGGCCTGCTTGTGGCCATAGAGGATGCTGCTCATTTTGTCATAGCTCAGCTCGGCCTGCTCGGCATTGCGCACAATGGTGCTCTCCGTGTCATAGTACGCCAGGGTGAGGGTGATGCCAACGTCTGCCCGGGTGCTGGCCGGCACCGGATAGGTCGTGTTGTTCTTCAGCACGTTGGGGCTTACGCCTGCCTCTGCCAGGTTGATCACGTCATTCTGTACAAAGGCACTCAGGTCCAGTGCTTCGTTCAGAAAGGTGAAATCGGGGTAAAACTGCTCCTTGATTAGGGACAGCCATACTTCTTTGTTCAGTCCTGCCATGTTTGTTTGTTTTGGGGTTTATGATTGAAAACTAGAAAGACAGAGGGGGGAGGGTACTTAGGTGTGCTGCACGCGCATGCGGGCCAGCAGGGCCTCAAAGCGCTGGGGCTCGTGGCACTTCATTTCGGCCAGGCCAGCCGGGTCCTTGCGTGCCCAGTCCAGGTACTGCCAGCCGCTGCGCCCCTCATCGGCCTGTGCCAGGCGAATAATCTGGCTGGGGCGCTTCACTGGGCTGGCAGGGGTAGTGGTACGGCTGCCTGATGGGGCTTTGGGATAAAAGGCGGCCATCTGTAGCTCCAGCACCTCGTCTACAAAGCCCAGCTCCTGCGCGCGCCGGGCGGGCAGCCAGCGCTCAGCACGCAGCAGTGCCAGCATGTTGGCCTCGGGCATGCCCGTGCGCTGCACATACAGCTGCACAAACTGGCGCTCCATTTCCTCGCTTATGCGGGCGGCATCTGCCAGTTGGTCGCTTCGGCCGGTGGCCGTGGTGGTGGGCAGGTGCACCATCCACTCGGCCAGGCCGTC
This sequence comes from Bacteroidota bacterium, assembly GCA_021300195.1. NCBI lineage: Bacteria > Pseudomonadati > Bacteroidota > Bacteroidota bacterium. Next base: position 15,799 of record JAJTIE010000028.1, read on the forward strand.
CATTACAATGCGCTGGCAGCTGAGGGCAATCAGCGTGGCCATGCTGGCACAGCTGCCCACTATGTAGGCAGTCTTTGGTGCCGGGTGGCTGCGTAGCAGGTGGGCAATGGCATTGCCCACGGGTACACTGCCCCCCGCACTGTTGATGAACACTTCTATCTGCTCGGCATCGGGCAGGGCCTCCAGCTGCTGGAGCACCTGCTGTTCGGTTACGTCCTCGCCTATATACCCCGTAAGGTGCAGGCGAATCGTTCCGGCTTGTTGGCTAATCTGTAGCGGCGTAAACATGCTACAAAGGAAAAGCCTCCGATTGTAAAATAAAAATTACATAAACTAATGATGTATAACTACTTACATCTTTAATCTGTATTATGACTATTTAAGTTTTTTCATGAAAAATCTAGCTGAGTACCACATATAGCCCGCGGCTGAGCACTGTTTTTGCCCCCTCTTGCACCTGCAGCATGGTAGGCCGTAGGGTGAGCAGTACGGTATTTTTCACGGCCTTGCTGTATACAGGCTGGGCTTCTGCTTGTTTCAGGATGCTGGCATTTTGTACGCCTGGCAGTATGTTTTCCTCCTCCAGGCGAAATCGGTCGAGTGGCAGGTTTTCGGCATAAAAGTCTGAGAAGCCCATCCGGCCCACCATCTGGTCTTCGGCCACCATGCCCAGGGTCTGCACCCTGTCCAGCAGTGCTGGATAAAGCTCGGGCAGCTGTGCATACACCGCCTGCACCAGCTGGGCCAGTTTGCGCGTGTTGGGCTGGGTGGCCCCGGCCTCGGCCTGCAGCAGGTTCTGTATTAGTTCTTGCCAGGCGGCATCGTTGCCCAGCCGGGCTACGGCGGCCTGCACCTGCCCCAGCAGGGTATCTGGCCCGGCTGGCGGAGATACGGGCTCTATGGCGGGTGGGAGGGCATCGCCTGGGGTGGGGGTGGGGTGAGCGGGCTGCTGGGGTGGGGGCACTGGTGCCGCAGGCTTCCCGGCAGCCAGCCGGGCCTCTAGCTGTACCAGTCGCTGCTCCAGGGCCAGCTGGCTGGGTGCCACGGCCTTGGCCTGCACCTGCTCTCGCAGTGCTTTCAGCTCCTCTTCCACTTTCCCAATGAATTCTACGGTATTATTCTCCAGGCGCTCCCAGCGTCTCTTCAGGTCTTCCTGCACCACCTGGGTATACGCCTGGGGGTCTTGTTGGCCAAAGTCTAGCTGCCCTAGCCTGCGTTCCAGTTCCGCCACATGGTTTTTTACCTTCGTCAGCCGCCTGCGGTACAGCCCGGCCAGGATGAACCCAAAGGCCACCACCGCTATCAGGTATACAGCGAACAAAACGTATACCAGTGTTTTTTCTAGCTGTCGCGTGCCGGTGTCCTTCACCTCCAGGGCTGGCTGTGGTGCTGTTTCTACTGGGGCAGGGGCCTCTGCCGATTCCACCTCCTCGGGCGTGGCTACATTGTCCAGTGCTTGCTCATCTGGCAGGCTGGGCAGCAGGCGCAGCACGCCCTCCAGGGCGGCTACAGCCTGCCTGGCGTGCTGGGTGGGATACCTTTTTGCCTCCTTTAGCGCACTTTGCACGGCAGGTTTTAGCTCGGTCTTTTGCAGTCCTCCGGCCTGATAGTTCTGCAGGGCTGCCGTTACCCCCCCCAGGCTGGTGGCCAGCCGGGTGGCCCCCTTGTTAGCCGGGTCGGCCTGGCGGGCAGCTGCATAGTGGGCCTCTACCGTTTCCAGCTCTGTCAGGTAGGTTTTCAGCTGCTCATCTTGTTGTTGGGCCCGGGTGGTGGTGCCCACAGCACAGAGTGCTATAAGCAGGACAAGGCATTGTTTCATGCCACCAAACTACAGAAACGACCGTAAAGGCAATAAACAGCTACCAGCCACTTATACACACCACTTGCTACTCAGCTAGGCTTGTAAAAAACATCAAAAAAAATTTGCGTCTGCTCTTGCATTTGTTCCGAGCAGTCCCTTATCTTTGTGCCATCAATTAATTTTTTTTACACACACAATGAAAAATCTTTTTGTATTACTGTTCGCCATGGCTGCGTTCACTTTCGTAGCTTGTGACAAAAAAGCTGAAGAGAAAAAAGACGAGACTGAGCAGAACGACGCTGCCAAGAACGAAGCAGAGCAAGCTGCTCCTGCCGTTGAGGAAGCTGCTCCTGCTGAGGGAGAAGAAGCTGCCAAAGAAGGCGCTGAGAAAGCTGAGCCCGCTAAAGAAGAAGCTGCTCACTAAGTTCTCTTTCTCAAAGAAACAGAAAAGCCTCCCTCGTGGAGGCTTTTCTCATTTATAACTCTTATTCTGCGGAAGCACGAGAACGTACCCACCCTGCGTGCTAAACTCGCGTATGCAACCCCGTCTGCTTGTACTCTGTGGTCCTACTGGCAGTGGCAAAACCGCCCTATCTATACAGCTAGCGCAACAGCTAGGCTGTAACATTCTCTGTGCAGACAGTAGGCAGATTTATCGCGAGATGGAGACCGGTACAGCAAAGCCAACGGTGCTGGAGCAGGCACAGGTGCCCCACTGGGGGCTAGACCTGGTGTTGCCGGCGGAGGCGTACAGCGCAGCCCGGTATGCCGAGTATGCACAGGCATGCCTTACACAGTTGTTCGCCACCCAGCAGCCTACACAGATCCTGTGCGGGGGCACCGGCCTATACATACAGGCTGTGTGCGAAGGCCTGGATGAGATCCCCCCCACGCTGCCGGAGACCCGCAGCCTGCTGGGCCAGCGCCTGGCAGCCGAGGGCCTGGATAGCCTGGTAGCCGAGCTGAAACGGGTGGATGCCGCCACCTGGCAGCGTATAGACCTGCGCAATCCCCGGCGGGTGCAGCGGGCGCTAGAGGTGTACTACGACACAGGCAGGCCGCTGAGTGCCTGGCAGGCAGGTGGCCCCCGCCCGCGTGCTTTTTCCGTTCAATACTACGCCCTGGACTGGCCGCGCGCGGTGCTGTATGCCCGCATAGACCAGCGCGTGGATGAGATGATGGCGGCAGGCCTGGTGGCCGAGACGGAACAACTGCTGGACCGCTACGGACCCCAGGCCCCAGGCCTACAGGCCATAGGCTATGCAGAGACGGTGGCCTACCTACAGGGGGCGTATGACATAGCCACCCTGACCGACCAGATAAAGCAACATACACGCAACTATGCCAAGCGGCAGCTCAGCTGGTTTCGCCGCCTGGCAGGGCTGCAGTGGCTAGCACCACACCAGGCACTACAGCAGTTATGCGCCAGCATTTAGCCGTATACCGCCAGCTGCCCGGGCAGACCTATCTGCTGAGTGCCGGAGAGTTTATGCTCCATCTGGTAAACAGTGCGTTTCTGCTCATCTTCAATATTTATCTATCCAAGCTGGGCTATGCGGATAGCCTGATAGGTAGCCTGACGAGTATGCGCTACCTGGGGGTTCTGCTGGCTGCCATCCCCATCGGGCTGTATATACGTGGCCGCCTGCTCCGGCCGCTTTTTCTTATCTCGGGCGTGGGCCTGCCGCTGGTGAGCTGCCTGCTACTGTGGGTAGTGCCGTGGCAGGTATGGAGCCTCACGCTGGGGCTTATGTTCCTGTGGGGGCTGCTGTTTGTGCTCATGCAGGTGTGCATCCAGCCCTACATGATCCGGCAGGTGCCGCCTGCGCACTATGCCGAGGCCTTTGCGCTACACTATGCCGTAGTACCCCTTAGCCAGGTAGCCGCGGGTGGGCTGATAGCCCTGGCGGGTATCTGGATGAACCCTGTGCCAGACGAACGGATTATCCTGCTCGGCATCTCTGGCCTGGGGCTGCTTTCGGTCTTCTTCTTTGCCCGGCTGCAGGATAACCTGGGGGCTAGCACGCACCCCCACACACTAAATCTGCGCAGCCTGCGTGGCAGCTATCAGTGGCGGCGCATCCTGCGGGCACTGATACCCACCCTGCTGCTGGCCACTGGGGCCGGCTTTACCTTCCCCTTCATCAATCTGTTTTTTTACCAGGTATTCGGCATCGATAGCGGCGCATTCGGCCTGATGGGGGCGGGTAGTAGCCTGCTGGTGTTTGGCATGGTGGTGGCGGGGCCAGCGCTGAAGCGTCAGTTTGGTTTCGGCTGGACCATTAGCGGCAGCCAGGCTATTGCGGTGCTGCTGCTCATTGGCCTGGCGCTTTGCCAGCTGTATGGCACCGCAGGCTGGGCTTTGCCCACGGCCATCGTCCTCTTCCTGTTCCGCGCCCCGCTGATGAAGCTGGCCCAGCCGATGGCAGGCGAGCTGACAATCCTGTACGTAGGGCCACGAAACCGGGAAATCATCAGTGCCTTTACCAGCAGCATCTGGAGTGGTAGCTGGGTGATTGGCAGCCAGCTATTTGCCCTGCTACGCGCCTACCAGCTGCCCTACTGGCAGATTTTTCTATTCACTGCGGCCATGTACACGCTGGGTATACTGGCCTACGCCAGGCTGATACAGGCGGTGGGCCGCATGCCCAAGGCAGAGGCTTCCGATCCGCTAAACTAGCTAAGGCCCAGCCGCGCTGCACGCTGCTGGCTAGGGCACGCGCCCTCGGCAAACTCCAGGCCCGCCTCCTGCTTGATGCGGTTATAGCCGCCATACACGTTCTGCAGGTTCTGGTAGCCAGCTCTTTTCAGGATGCTGCAAGCTATCATACTGCGGTAGCCGCCCGCACAGTGTACCACGTAGGGCTGATCGGGTTTCAGCTCGGCCAGGCGCTGCTGCAGGTCGGCCAGCGGCACATTCATGGCCTGCCGGATATGGCCCGTTTCGTATTCTCCAGGGCCTCGTACATCCAGGATCACCGCACCCATGGCCAGTGCCTGTGCAATGCTTTCGGCCTCTATACTACGCACCGTACCCGTCTGCTTTCCGGCCTGCGTCCAGGCATCCATTCCGCCCGCCAGATAGCCAGCCACGTTGTCGTAGCCTACGCGAGATAGGCGCAGGATGCTTTCCTCTTCCTTACCCGGCTCGGGAACCAGGGCCAGCCTGGCACCAAAGGGCACTACCGTACCTACCCACACAGCATACTGGCCATTCAGGCCTATGTTTATACTACCGGGTATGTGGCCTCTTTCGTAGTCGTCGGGGTTGCGGGTGTCTAGCACAAAGGTGCCTTGTTCCATCTCCAGCTCAAAGTCGCGCGGACTGAGCGGCCTGGCACCCCGCTCCATCACCACATCCAGGCTTTCGTAACCTCCCTTGTTCAGCCGTACATTCTCCGGGAAGTATGCAGGCGGAGGGAGTATGCCTGTTGTCAGCTCTTGTATAAACTGCGCCTTGCCGATGTTTTGCAGGGCATAGTTCACCTTCTTCTGGTTGCCCAGGGTATCGGTGGTTTCCTTGCTCATGTTCTTTCCACACTGGCTACCGGCTCCGTGGCCCGGATATACAATCACCGCATCTGCCAGTGGCAGTATCTTGGCATGCAGGCTATCGTACAGCAGTCCGGCCAGGTCCTCCTGGGTCAGGTCGGACTTTACTGCCAGATCCGGACGCCCTACATCCCCGATAAAGAGGGTGTCGCCTGTAAAGATGGCGTGGTCCTTGCCCGATTCATCTTTCAGTAGAAAGGTGGTGCTCTCCATGGTATGGCCCGGTGTATGCAGCACCTGTATGGTCAGGTCGCCTATCTGGAAGCAGGCTCCATCCTCGGCCACGTGTGCCGTGTAGCTCGGCTTTGCGTTCGGGCCGAAAACAATCGGCGCACCCGTTTTATGCGAAAGGTCGATATGGCCACTCACAAAATCGGCATGAAAGTGCGTCTCGAAGATATACTTGATGGTTGCGCCCCGCTGCCTGGCCAGCTCCAGATACGGCTCCGTTTCACGCAGGGGATCTATTATGGCGGCCTCGCCCTTGCTCTCGATGTAATAAGCGGCTTCCGCCAGGCAAGAAGTATACAGTTGCTCTACGTACATGACTCGGTGGGTTTTAAGTCTAAAGTTACAATTCTTTCGGTCGAATCCCAACTGCTACAACACGACTACTAAAAAAGTTGCATGTGCAGCAATATTACATGAAAAAGATATCATGTATACAGGCTTGAACGGCTTTCAGGCTGTGGATGTGGGTATCTGTGGCTTGCAGGCATGCGTACATCACCGTAGCTTACGGCTATTCGTATCTTTGTGTGCCGTAGGGAAACCCGGTCGAGGTCTCAACTGCCTGTTTTTCCGACGCGTGCAAAAATCCTTGAATACAGAATACCCAAAAATCAACATGAAATCAGTAGCCGAATCTCCTGCCATAGACAAGCACCTGGCTCTCCTGGAGCGTGCCATAGAGGCCGTACATGCACGCACCTTCTACGCTCCCTACGACGAAAACCCCAAGGCCTATGCCGAAGACGGAATGAAAACTGGCAGCACGGCCTACCAGGCCAGGCTGGGCCAGGCCTACCCCCTGCTGCAAGCGGGCGACAGCAGCCTGGCTGGGCAGGAAGTATCGCCCTATACCGGCGAGGCACTACGCATCAGCTACCCTGCCTTTTCTCGGCCCGAAGCCTACATTGAAGCCGCCCAGAAAGCCTATGAGCAGTGGAAGCGCGTAGACATAAAAACCCGTGCGAATATTCTGATAGAAAGCATCGAGCGGCTTAAGGACCGATTTTTCGAGCAGTCCTTCGCCACCATGCATACCACCGGGCAGGGCTGGATGATGGCCTTTCAGGCTAGTGGCCCACATGCCTCAGACCGGGCGCTGGAGGCCGTAGCCCTGGCCTACCACGAGCTGACGCGCTTCCCCGAGTACCAGAACTGGGAAAAACCCATGGGCAAGGTAACGGTGAAGCTGAAGAAACACTTCCGCATTGTGCCCCGTGGCGTTTCGCTGGCCATTGGCTGCAGCACATTCCCCGTTTGGAACTCTGTGCCGGGTATATACGCCAGCCTGATGACCGGAAACACCGTTATCGTGAAACCGCATCCCCTCGCCATTTATCCCATTGCCATAGTGGTGGAGGAGCTGCAGCAGGTACTGAAAGCCCAGGGCCTGGATCCGCACACCGTTCTGCTGGCACCGGATACAACCGAGAACCCCATCACGAAAAAACTCGCCGAAGACTCCCGCGTAAAGATTATCGACTTTACCGGTAGCAGTAGTTTTGGCGACTACATAGAGTCGCTGCCCAACAAGGTGGTTTTCACGGAAAAAGCAGGTGTGAACAGCATCATCCTGGACAGTACTGCCGACCTGAAGGAGACAATGCAAAACATCGCCTTCAGCCTGAACCTGTACAGTGGCCAGATGTGTACCTGCCCACAGAACATCTTTATACCCAAAGCAGGCATAAAGACAGGCGATGGGCAGGTGGACTACGCGCAGGTAGTGGAGGCCCTGACGGCGGCCATACGCGGGCTGGCTACGCACGAAAAGGCTGGACCTGCGGTGCTGGGTGCCATACAGAACGAGCAGACAGCCTGGCGTATAGAGGATAGCAAAAAACTGGGAAAGGTATTGCTAGACAGCCTGAAGATCGCCAACCCGGAATATCCGAAGGCCCGCACGGCAAGCCCCCTGGTGATGGAGGTGGCCGCCGACCAGCTGCAAAGCCTGAAAAGGGAGCATTTTGGCCCGATTGTACTCGTGGTGCCCACCGAAAGCACGGATGAGAGCATCCGGCTGGCGGCAGAGATAGCGAGCGAAAAGGGTGCTATCTCCTGCGGTGCCTGGAGCCTGGACCCGGCAACCCTGCATAAGATTTCGGACCAAATGGCTGATGCGGGCACTGCCGTATCGGCCAACCTGAGTGGCCCGATCTATGTAAACCAGAACGCGGGATTTAGCGACTTTCACGTATCGGGCGGCAACCCCAGCGGGAACGCCAGCCTGACGGACCCTGCCTTCATCGTCCGCCGCTTTACCCGTGTGGGCATGCGCATAGCAGCTTCCTAATCCGACACTAGCATTCCACTGTATGCAAAAAAAACTGCTCTGTCTCTATCTAGCTTTCTTACCCCTGTGGGCACTAGCCCAGCTAGGCTATACGCAGCGGGGCGAAGCCAGCTATTATGCCGACCGCTTCCATGGGCGCAAGACCGCCAGCGGAGAGCGATATGACAAGGCTGCCCTTACGGCTGCCCACCGCGAGCTGGCCTTTGGTACCCGTGTGCGGGTGCAGAACCTGGGTAATGGCAAAAGCGTGGTGGTTGTGATAAACGACAGGGGCCCCTGGAGTAGCCATCGCATTATAGACCTGAGTAAGGCGGCTGCGCAGCAGCTGGATATGATGGGGGCAGGGGTGGCAGAGGTGAAGATTGTCGTGATCTCGGACGACGAGCCCGCTGCAGCCACCACTCAGGCCGACGAGCCCGCTCCCCAGCCAGTGGCCAAGCCCGAGCCTGTGCCCGAGGTGAAGCCCGAGCCGAGGCCGGCTCCTGCACCCCCTACGCCAAAGCCTACACCCAGGGTGGAGCAGAAACCTGTACCTAAGCCCGAGCCAAAGCCCAGCACACCCCCGGTAGCCCCTCCACCCGCAGGGGCCGCTCAGAAACCGGCACCGAAGCCTGCTCCTGCACCCAAGGCTACTGCCAAACCGAAGCCCTACACCAAGGCGGGTACCTGGAACATGTATGGAGATTACCTGAAACCCGACGGATGGGGCCTACAGCTGGGTACTTTTTCCAGTGTAGACAATGCCCTCGCATTCTGCCAGAAAGTAAAGGAAAGTGGTTACAGCAAGCTGTTTATCCAGCAGATACCTGTAGGCAGCGGCTACACCTACAAGGTAGTGCTGGGTGCCTACAGCACGGTAGAGATGGCGCGCAGCTACGAAGCCGAGGTTAAGAAGAAGGGGTACGACAGCTTTGCGATAGCGCACCTGCCCTAGGCTGTTTTCCAGGCAGATAGGGTGGTATGCCTGGGAGCAGAAGAGGCAAGTAGAGAACCTTTCTGGACCTTTGTGCCAAGGAGTCTCGCGCAAGGGGTATGTGGCTCAGGATATACCCAGGCTGGCGTCAGACAGGTCGGCTGGCGGTATCGTTTTTATATGCCCGTTTTGCCGGATCTTGTTGCGTGTTAACTCCACGCCTCTTAGGGTGGGTAGTATCGACTGAAAGTGCGAGCGCAAGTAATGCAGCCGGTGCTGTTCACTTGGCAGTGCCAGCAGCTTCAGTTGCCCCTCATTGTCCAGCCCTGCTGTGTGGCCCAGCTGGTAGCTCAGTATGTGGTTCACATCTACACTGGGTACGCGTACGGTTTGGATCAGGTGGTGAAACTCCTTGTACAGCTCCATTACCTCTTCCCGTAGCTCCACACTGTAGCGGTCATCTTTATCCAGGATGCTCACCTCGGCCTCATGATAAAGGCTATTATCCGGCTCAAGCTCGAACTTGCGAATCCGGAAAGGATCCTCGGCCAGTACGCGTATATCCAGCCGACCATCGTCATACTGGTGCGCAATCTGGCGTACAGACATACATACGCCCACAGGGCTTATCCGCTTGCCAAAAACGGGTACCAAGCCAAACGGCTTATTATTCTCCCGGCAATAGGCTACCAGCTTCAGGTAGCGCGGTTCGAAAATATGCAGCGCCACCTCCTCGCCCGGGAAGGCAATAAGCTGGAGCGGAAAAATTGGCAACACAGACATTACGCCACAAACATACGCGCCAACGGGACTAGATCAGTGTATTTCTGCACTCAGCCTACGGTCCAGCAGGGCCGTACACCTGGGCTCCAGCTCGGTATAGCTGCCATGCTTCACAGCGTATTTGCCCTTGTAGTGTACAAACCAGGCACACTGCTCAGCCTGCTCAGCTGTGTGGCCGCACACCTCCATCAGGCACTGTATTACCCAGTCAAAGGTATTTACATCATCATTGTACAGTACCAGCACCTTTTCCGCCTCCGTTTCGAGCAGCGTAACAGGCTGCAGCAATTCTTGTACTTGAGCTTTCATGGCTGAATGAAATAAGTGTGTAAACGTACGGGTAAATATACAGAAATTGATGCCTCGTGCATAGCCAGTGGTACCGACTTTTCATCAGGCGTTTGGGATCCTTGAAGAAGGCGGAACCCTGTATTCGAGCCGGTCTCCTCTCGGCTCCCGTACAGAGAGGAGACTGGTATTGTTTTTTTCTGAAAATTACTGGCGGACATGAAGACTAGTTGCCAATCTTATTTTTTGAAGAAATCGAGGACATTAAAGCTTAATTCCAGGTAGAGAAAATCCGAATGATTGGCATGTTCCGCCAGTGCAGCCTCTTGTCGGTTCTTTACGAAAGATCCATTAACGAAGTGTGTATATCCAATATGCGCATCCACAAATTTCACGGGTTTGAATAAAACCCGTGCGTCTAACTCATGGCCCAGGAAGGTTCCACTTTTTCCCGTAACATCTCTGTTTTTTGTGCCGCCGAGTAGATTGTTGAATCTATCGGTAGCGCTGGCCAGCCAGTAGAAGCTGTATCCTCCATCAAACTTCACTCCCTTCAATAGCTCCAGTTCCACTTTCACTTTGGGTGTAATAATGTTTTCGGGTATTATGTAATCATTTGCCGACCAGGGTCGTGCGAAGCCAAAAAAGCGTTCGAATCGATTATTGTTTCTATCATTCGGGTTCTTGTCACCGCTTACATGTCCATAAAAGAAGCTAACTCGCGGCTTCGTTTTAAGTTCCTGAAATTTATACCCTACTTCTGCGGTCAGGGCAAAAGCACGGTGGGTTAATCCACCATCTTCTCCAAACTGCTGGGTGTAGGTAACGTCATAATTGATGTGTCGGTTTCGGAGCCATCCGTACAATCGGACACCCGGACTGTGAATCAGGCGATCCCGGTTGCCATTTGCACGTGCAGGTCGTTGTTTTAACCCCAGATAATAGGGCTCGATGGTTATCGCATCCGCCCACCTTCTCCAGTGCCCGATCACCGCCCAGAAGTCGCGGTTGTGGTCTGTTTGGTCAAATTCAGTAAGCAGCCGGGTAACCGGGCGCAGAGCCAGTAAGTCCAGTTGCCAATCATTGTTTTCCTGCCCAATGGCTGCACGGAAGCCCATGAAGTTGTTGGTCGTATTTCTCCAGCTATTCAGGGCAATTAGTCTTCTATCGGTAAACTCAAATGCCTGGCGTCCAAACCGTAGGAGGATAGGGCGCGCATTGCCTAATTTATCCCTGCCCAGTGCATGCTTAACATGCAATTCGGCATAAGCCTGGATAAGATCGGCCCGGTTAAACTCCTTGTCGTCCGGCTCAAACTTTCCATTTATCCGATGTGAGTCTTGAAACTCGATGGCAAAGCGGAACGGGTCTATCACGTTCTTTACCCCAAGGTAGGCCCTGGAACGTAGTAATAGTGGATAGTCTGTGGTGATTTCCGGTCTGCGCAGGTCATTATGCCGTATCTCAAATCGAGTCCGGTAGTCAAGCCCCACATCGAGCCAATCTATATTTTCGACACCCTTTATCCCTGTCTTTCCCAATTCTCGTACGTAGGAAGGTGGGTGTGTTTCACGCTTGGTCCCATAGGATCCAGGTTCCACATAGTAGCTCTTTTGTGCGGCCACCTTGTGTGGGTGTGCACTGGTATCTGGCCGGACGTTCTGTGCAGACAGTGCCCCCGAAAATAGCCCCGAAACAAGGATTGCGCCCAGGATTTTACTCTTCACTTTCTTGGTTATCTGCTGTATAACTAGTTTTCATTCGTCAGTTGGCCCTGGCGCTTGCATGGTAATGAGACTAGATGGACACCTGCCACTGTACCACATAGGTTCCTCTTCGTGTGTCGAGCTCCATCTTTCCGTCGGCTAGCTGCCTGTACACGGGTCGGCTTTGGTAGCCCAGGCTGATCTTGCTGCCCTGGCTAGCCACCAGCCAGTTTAGGCTACCTTCCCAGATGTAGGCAGGGCTATCCAGTGCCTCCAGCATATTCAGCTGCTGGCTAGCCACCACCTGTAGGGTACCCCATTGGCCCAGCAGCCCTGCAGGTAGCAGATAGCCCGCCTGCAGGTAATGCAGGGTGCCGGTGCCATTCAGGGGAAGCGAATTGCCACCTACAGTGGCCGGGTTGTTTACCCCCTGCATGCGCACATAGTTTTGCCCAAAGTCCATGTGCTGCAGCGCTGTGTACACACTTAGGGCACAGCCCTGGTGGCCCACAGGCAGCTCCATAAAGGCATCTATGCTTAGCAGCAGCATGTCGTCGGTCAGGGTATCCGGGTGTGCAGTGGGGGGTGCCTCTGCAGGCTTTTGCAGGCGCCACATGGCATCCTGCTGGTAGGTAATACCGGCACCCAGGGTGAGCACCCGTTTTTGCCCCAGGTAGGTGCCTGCTATGTAGGGGGTCTGGTTGCTCTCCTCGTCCCACAGCTGGTATTGCAGGTAGCTGTTCAGCTGGGGGGTGGGTGGGCGGCTGCTGAAGCTGGCTACCCCCTGGCGCAGGCGGTACACGCTGCTATCCACCTGCTTAACCGATAGGGGGCTGCTAAGTGCCAGCCGGTAGTCTAGTTTGCCTAGCTTCCCCTTAGCGTATATGCTCAGCTTTCGCAGAAACTGATCAGTCAGGTCATTGGTAGCCTGCTCGTACAGGGGTGCATCATAGCCCAGTATGTTTGCCGCGCTGGGTGCCGCATAGCGTGCCAGGCCGCTCCAGCCCGTCAGGCCCGCCCCCAGGCTCAGGCTGCGCGGATGCAGGGCTAGCTCGCCCACAGCATCGTGTATAAAAAACCCCTGCCTGCGAGCGCTGTGCCAGTTGAAGTTGTTTAGCCCATACTGGGTGTAGAAAAATACCCGTCCCCAGCCGCCGTACAGCTGGAAGCGTGTGCGACGCAGGCTGATGTCGAAGTACGAATCCCTAGCCGTACCATCCAGGCTGCTACGCGGGTTCAGCTCGGTATAGCGCACCCAGGTCTGGTTCAGGAAGGTGGCACGCACCCAGGCACTGCTATCCGGGCTGTAGTACTGAAGCTTTGGGGGTTTTGCGGCCGCATGCTGCGCTAGCAACACCACGGGGGCCAGCGTGCACACCAGGAGCAGGATGCGTGGTACATACCGGGGTGGGTGCTGATGCACGCGGACCAGGAAAAGGAAGGGGATTTTAAACGAGCAGATGCCGCCCAGTGGTCGGGAATACCCCGCGGCATGAGCCCGTAACACCTGTAGGGTCCGTAGTCTATCCACTATCCACCAGGCAGAGAGGAGAAATTCCATGATTTGGATTTTTGTTTTACGGAGCACAAAAATATAGATTATTATTCTGTTTTATTGAGATATAAATATTTTTTACAGATTATTATTTTTAATATTGATCGCTTTCTGCTCCTTTTTTCGAGCTTTTTCGGGGATCTCGCCCTTGCGCGGCAAGTAGGTTGCTATGACGTGGCCGATAGGCCGGGTAGCAGAGACAGCTGTTCCAGTTCGCGTTCCAGGCCCGGCTGAAACTTGTGGATGAGCCACACCGCGTAGACGCTGAAGGAAAGGATAAGCGCCACACAAATGCCCATGGCTAGTGCCATCCCGACAGGCACCCTTTTGAAGGTGTAGGCCGGGTTCTTCTTCCGCATGGCGCTGCGCACCAGGGGGAGTATGTATAGCACATTGATCAGGCTGCCCAGCAGCAAGAATCCGCCTGCTGCCCAGTGGCTGTCTTTTATTTCGGCCAGCAGCATCAGGTCTTTGCTATAGTACCCGGCTAGTAGCGGAAAACCAATGATGCTGAGGCCACACAGGGCTATAAATGCGGCCAGAATGCGCGTGTGCGGCATAAGTGGGCGTAGTTGGCCTGCGTGCACAGTTCCATAGCGCGCATTGTAATAGCCTGCTACAAAGAAGAGGCCAATCTTGGCTATGGAGTGGCTAAGCATATGCAACACCGCACCCAGCAGGGTGGCGGGGGTGCCTATCAGGATGGCCGTAAGAATGTACGACACCTGGCTGATGGTAGAGAAAGAGAAGCGTTGCTTTAGGTTCGGGGTGCGCAGGGCCTGCCAGGCAGCCACCACGGCATTTAGGCCCAAGGCATAGATGAGCCAGCCGGTATGCCAAAATTCGTGACTCAGGTCGTGTAGCAGGCTGGTCCCCAGTACATGCTGGCCAAACTTGAGCAGCACGATGGCACCCGTATTTACGATAGCCACGGTGTGCAGCAGGGCGGTGGCTGGGGCTGGGGTTATCTGGGTTTGGGGTAGCCAGGTGCTGAAGGGATAGATCAGGTTGGCCGACATGCCCAGCACGAGGCCCCACACGATGACGGCCGCTGTTTGTGGGCTATGCTGCAGGGCCTGGTTGATCCCATGGGCAAAGGAGGTATCGCCATACTGCCACTGATAGTACAGTACCGTGGGCAGCAGGATGAAGAGGGCTGGCAGCAGCATCTGTACCAGGTAGAGCATGCTAGCCCGGTAGCTCTCTATGCTCCGGCGGATGCGTATCAGCGGGAGTGCTGCCAAAATACCTGCCAGGTAGAATACCAGTAGCGTTATCATGTTTGCCGCATACCCATTTGCCGTTACAATGGTCATGCTCAGGCACATAAGCGCATAAAAGTGTGGCAGAAGCTCCTGGAAATGCCAGGGGGTATAGCTGTAGCTGTAGATGATGATGATAAACCAGGCCATGTTGGTAAGCAGGGCAAATAGCCAGGCATTGTTATCGAAAAAGAAGCTGAGTGCGTGCCCAAAAACAGCTGCTGATCGGCTATGGGGGTGGCAAGCAGCATGGCCACGTTGATGCCTGCTACCAGCAGGCTGAACAGGTGGTACGCCCGGCGATATCTGCTTGCTAGCGGAGCCAGCAGGGCCGGCAGAAGGGGAGAGAGCATCGTTACTACCATGGTAACCGGTGCTTCGGGTGCTGTCATACGGTTAACGTTTTAGGATAAAGCAATAGGGTGCCGTATGGGCATGGCGAGGCCACTACCCATATTACGTAGCACATCAAAACGTGAGAAAAAGAAGATCGGCGAGGAAGTTCAGGCCCATGTGGGCCGAACTATCTAGCTGGGAGAGAGAAATGCCTACGGAGTAGAGCCACTGTACAGGTCTACGTCTGAGCTGAACAGCAGGCCCCCATAGGTGTTTAGCAGGGGTACAATGTGGTCCAGCAGTCGGTCGTGCTGCTCTTCGTTGGCGATTAGGAAGAGGTAGATATTCTCGTTTGCCGAAATAACCCCATCAGAGAAGGCGTCGCCATGGCGGCCCCTGCCCTTTACGATGTTCATGACGGTAAAACCGCCGATTTTTTGTTGGTCCAGTATCTCGGTTACGTCATCCAGAAACCGGACCGGGACGATGATTTCAATCTTTTTGCGCATCATGGCTTTTCAAGAAATAAGGATCACAGGTAAGTAGCGGCCTGGGCCGTGCCCCCCATTTTTCACCAGAGGTTCTGGATAAGGTAGTAGTACAGGGGTATACCCATGGTAATGTTGAAGGTAAAGGTGATACCCAGGCTCATGGGTAGCAGCAGGCTCATATTGGCCTCGGGTACTGCCATGCGCATGGCCGCAGGCACAGCTATGTAGCTGGCACTGGCGCACAGGATGGTGAAAAGCAAGGCATCGCCCACGTCTAGCCCCAGCAGCCGGGCCAGCAGAATGCCCGGCAAGCCGATAGCGATTGGGAAAATGAGGGCAAAACCGGACAAAAAGGCACCGTTCTGCCTCAGGCTGCCCAGGCGCTTGCCCGCTATCAGCCCCATATCTAGCATATACAGGCTGAGCATGCCCTTGAAGATGTCGCCTACAAAGGGCTTCAGCTCTTCCTGGCCAGCCTTGCCCGACACGTAGCCGATAATGAGCGAACCAATGAGCAGCAGTACCGACCCGTTCAGAAAGGCCTCGTGCAGAATGCTTTTCATGTTGGCCTTGGGTTTTGGCGGCTCGATCGGGGCTTCTGCCCGGGCAGGTGCCCAGTTACTCAGGGCATCTCCCCCGGCCATAACCAGGGCTGGCTTAGCCACCTTGGCCGTAGTAGACATGCGGATGAGCAGGAGGCCCGAGATAATAGCCGGGCTCTCCATCAGGGCCATACCGGCCACCATGTACCCCCCAAAGTGGATGTGCTGGCTCTCCAGAAAACTGATGCCTGTGGCAAAAGTAACCGCGCTAACCGAACCGTAGGTGGCTGCTATGGCCCCAGCATTGGGCACATTCAGCTTCCAGCGCAGAATGCGATACACCAAAAAAGGTATGGAAAAGGATACCAGAATGCAGGCCAGCATAACGGTCGCTACGTCGGGATTGAAGCCGCTATGATAGAGCTCTTCACCTCCCTTTATTCCAATATCGAAAAGCAGATAGATAGACAAAAACTTGGCAATAGCCGGCGGAATTTCCAGGTCACTTTTTAGCACAACGGCCAGTACACCCAGGAAGAAAAACAGAACAGGCGGGTGTAATATATTGCCCAACAATGCGTCGAGATTCATGACGAAAAACTAGATGTGGATGAAGCACAGAGAACCCTGTATGTGCGGATATGCGCACCAGACAGGCAGGTGGGGGTGCCGGTTGCCCAACCTGAAGGGGAAGCCGCATGAACCGAGGCATGCAGCAACTGCGGCCCGCAAGCCGTAGGGTAGCGGGCGTGTGCAGCGATGGTGGCTATAATAACCAGCAACAATGGAGCGGCTGATGACCGGGGTAGGGAATATGCAGGGGGCAGGTAGACCGGATGTGTGCATGCTGCTGTAGCCACTGAATGGCTGGCACAAAAGGGAGATGTACACTTGCTGCAAAAGGCAAATCGGACGCTTCCGGCTGGCCGCCGTCTACGCCACTATGGGCCGCATATCGGGCCTGCACGGCATCAGACTCGGCATCCTCCTGTAGCCGCTCTTCCTCCAGCTCTACAGCTTCCACGATCAGGCTGCGCTCCAGCTGAACCCAGTCTTGTACGGCACCCAAGCTGCCATTTGCCAGCATCAGCAGGGCGGCAAACACAAGGGACAGATGACGGAGAAGAATTGGTCTCACAGCATGCACAGATCTGGGCAAAGGTAGATAAAACGTCTTGCTTCTGCAAATAGATTGCTAGATTCTGATTTCATATTTAGGCCTCTCGCTGCCTGCATTCAGTAGGAAAATTAGGGTTAAATACATGCTGAGGGGTAAGTATATCTTTGCATATTCTCTATGCAAGAGTAGGCGATAGCCGAAACCTCGGTATGGGCTGCCGCTATGCTACTGCGGAACAGCTAGTAGATCAGTAGCTCGGGGTCCACGTCCTCGCGATAGCGCAGTATGCCACCCTCCAGGTTATATACTTCTTCCAGTCCCTTTTGCATCAGCAGGCGGGCGGCCAGCCGGCTGCGGGTTCCATTCTTGCAATACACCACGTAGGTTACATCCTTACGGAAGCGGCCCAGGCTGGCCTCTAGCCTGCCCAGGGGGATTAGTCTGCCCCCTATGTTCACCAGGTCATGTTCGCCTGCATCGCGCACATCTATCAGGCTGAAGCTTCGCTCCTGGGCGGCCCATTCCTCCAGCTCTCTGGGCGTTATGGACCGCACCTCGACGGGGCGGTCAATCTGGGCAGGGGGTGGGGTGGGGGTGTCGGCCTCCTCCGGGCTGCGCCGGGCGCCGAACAGCTCGGGCCGGAGGGGTGGATTGGCTGCTACCTCTGGCCCAGCGCCGGGCCTTACCTCGGTCTGCGGTTCGTGCCCGAAGGAGACGGTAGAGAAGCTGTGGCTCAGGCCATCGAAGCTAAGGAGCCTACCGTTCAGTGGGGTGCCAAACTGGCCGGCAATCTTCAGCACCTCCAGGGCCATGAGCGAGCCTATAATGCCAGGTAGTATACCCAGCACACCCGCCTCGCTGCAGCTGGGGCTATTGTCCGGCGCCTCCGGGAATAGGGTGCGGTAGCCCGGGCCTGGCTTGCCAGCCTTGTCTTTCAGGTGAAAAACGCTCACCTGGCCCTGAAAGCCTAGCACGGAACCGAATACCAGGGGCTTTTGCAGCTTTTGGCATACCCAATCAATCAGGTACTTGGCCTCAAAAGTATCCGTTCCGTCGGCCACGATGTCGTATTGGGCTACAATCTCCGCGCTGTTCTTCTCCGTCAGGTGTTCCAGATGCAGCTGCAGCTGTACATGGGGGTTCAGCTTGCTTACCCGGTCCTTCAGTACTTTCAGCTTTTTTCGGCCAATGTCCGGGTGCTGATACAGCACCTGGCGGTGCAGGTTGCTCTCCTGCACCTCGTCCCCGTCTGCCAGGCCCAGTGTGCCTATGCCTGCGGCAGCCAGGTACTGGATGAGGGGCATACCCAAGCCCCCGGCACCTATTACCAGCACACGCGCGTCCTTTAGGCGCTGCTGTCCTGCCTTGCCCAGCTGTGGCAGGATGATCTGCCGCCCATAGCGAGCTAACTCCTCGGGCTTGAGTACAGGTGCAGTAGACACAGGTGATGGGTGCAGATTGCGTGAAGAAGCACAAACATACGAAACGCCAGGCAAGCCACTGTGACCAATGAGCACGAAAAGAATGCGATTCAGACTATAAAAGATGCGATTCGGGGCAAATAGACAACCTTGGCACGATTCTTACATATACAAACTATAGAGCGTAACCGAAGACTCACCTAAACATTTTGCGCCATGAAAAGTATAGCAATAGGATGGCTGGTGGTGATAGCACTGCTGTACGCAGAGTCGTCTCGTGCCGACCGGCCCGTACAGCTGCCCAGAAGTGAAGTGGAGTACCACACACCCAGCGGATATACCGATACGAAAGCCGATAGTACCGAGGTGCTGCTGCCCGACCTGGAAGAAGACCCGAATGCGCACCTGCCAAGCATACGCTGCTACCTGTACCGTATGCAAGGGGGGCACTGGGGGACCAACAGCCGGGGTATCAGGCAGTGGATGCCCGCCCAGCGCGTTCGGTATGAGGTGCCCTGCGACTGCCATGCCCTGCGGCTAACGCAGAACCCCATAGCCTAAATCCGCCCCCCGCAGGATACCAGGCGTGGCCGCGAGCTACACGAAATACGACCTGAAAGCTTGGAGGTTGATCGTGCGGAGACCCCATCCTGGGGTTTCTGCCTGTAGGGGCTCGGGTGCTGAAGTACGGAACGCTGTGCTTATTTCCCGGTAGAAATAATCAGGTCGGCGGCCTCCACCAGTGCGCCCGCTGCCAGGTGCACCTGCTGTATGCTAAGGGCTGCCGGGGCTGTAACGTGCGTTTCCATCTTCATGGCTTCGATGGTAAAGAGGGGGGCATTTTTTTCCACCCGATCCCCGGCCTTTACGTGTACCTTGGCCAGCCGGCCCTGCAGGGGGGCACCTATGTGGTTTGCCTCGGTGGCCTTGGCGTTCGCGGCCTGTATGTCTTTTATACTCAGGTCGCGGGCCTCTATGGCGCGGGTCTGGCCGTTCATGTCGAAGTAGACTGTACGCATGCCGTGCTCATTCGGCTCAGTTTTGTACAGATACTTGAGGATGAGCTTTTTACCCTCATCTATATTCAGTTCTACTTCTTCGCCCTCGCTCAGGCCGTAGAAGAACATGGGGGTGGGCATCACGCTTACATCTCCGTGTTCCTTTCGGTGTGCCTGCCAGTCTTCGTACACCTTGGGGTACATCTGGTGGCTCAGGAAGTCGAGTAGGGTTTTTCCGGAGCCGAATCGCTGCCGAAAACGGGCAAACTCTGCCTCTATGTCCAGCGCGGGCAGGTGTGCATTGGGCCGGTCGGTGTAGGGTTGTTGATTTTTCAGGATGAGCTGCTGGAGCTTTTTTGGGAAGCCACCTACGGGCTGCCCCAGGTCGCCGCGGAAAAAAGACACCACACTCTGGGGGAAGCTAAGGCTGTCGCCCCGCTCCAGGATGTCTTCAGGCGTTAGGTTCTGGGTGGTCATAAACAGGGCCATATCGCCCACCACCTTGCTGCTCGGGGTTACTTTTACGATGTCGCCAAAGAGCTCATTGGCCTTTTTATAATTCTGCTTAATGTCTTCCCAGCGGTCGCCTAGGCCCAGGGCCGTGGCCTGGGGGCGCAGGTTGCTATACTGCCCACCGGGTATCTCGTGCTCAAACACCTCGGCGGTGGCAGCCTGCAGGCCACTCTCGAAGGGGAAGTAGTACCGGCGTACCTCCTCCCAGTAGTTGCTGGCCAGGTTTAGCTGGGTCAGGTCTAGCTTGGGCTGGCGCTCGCTGCCCTGTAGCATGGCTACTACGCTGTTCAGGTTGGGCTGGCTGGTCAGGCCGCTCAGGCTGCTCAGTGCACAGTCCACTATGTCCACACCTGCCTCTATGGCTTCCATATAGGTGGCTACCTGCAGGCCGCTGGTATCGTGGGTGTGCAGGTGGATGGGTATGCTCAGGTGCTCGCGCAGTTTGGGTATCAGCATCCGGGCGGCGCGCGGCTTCAGCAGGCCCGCCATGTCCTTTATGGCCAGTATGTGCGCACCGGTATCTTCTATGCGGCGTGCCAGGTCCAGGTAGTAGTTCAGGTCGTACTTGGTGCGTGCAGGGTCGGCCACATCTCCGGTATAGCAGATGCACACCTCGGCCAGGCTATTGGTGCCCTTCACTACCGTTTCAATGGAGGTCTGCATATTCTCCAGCCAGTTCAGGCTATCGAAGATGCGGAAGATGTCCATGCCATTTTCGGCAGCTTTCTCAATAAACAGCTGGATCACGTTATCTGGGTAGGCAGCATAACCCACGCCATTGCTACCGCGAAAGAGCATCTGCAGCAGCAGGTTTGGCATGGCCTCGCGCAGGCGGTGCAGGCGTTCCCAGGGGTCTTCTTGCAAGAAGCGCATGCACACATCGAAGGTGGCCCCCCCCCACACCTCCATACTGAAGAGGTTGGGGTTGTTCCGTGCAAAGCTCTCGGCTATCTGCAGCATGTCGTGCGTGCGTACCCGTGTGGCCAGCAGGCTCTGGTGCGCATCGCGCATGGTGGTGTCGGTAAACAGGATTTGCTTCTGCTGGCGTATCCATTCTACCAGGCCGCTTCGTCCGTGCTGCTCCAGCAGCTGCTTGCTGCCGGGCGTGTAGGGTGTATAGGGGTCGTAGTCGGGCACCACGGCTTTGCCAAAGCGGGGTTTCTCGGCATACTTTCCGGCGGTTTCATGCCCGTTTATGATGATGTCGGCCAGGTAACCCAGGGTTTTGGTACCCCGGTTTTGCCCTACGCGCACCTGCATCAGCTCAGGGTATTCTTCCAGAAAGCGAACGGTGGCGCCGCCGCCCTGTAGCACCTCATGCTGTACCACATTCTGCAGGAAAGGGATGTTGGTCTTCACCCCGCGTATACGAAACTCACTCAGTGCGCGTGCCATACGCTGGCAGGCCCCCTTCAGGGTGCGGCCGCTGGCGGTTATCTTCACCAGCATAGAGTCGTAGAAGGGCGAGATGCGCATGCCTGCATAGCTGCTGCCCTCGTCCAGGCGGATGCCCATGCCGGCGGCATTGCGGTAGTGCACAATGCGGCCATAGTCTGGCCGGAAGTTTTCGGAGGGGTCTTCGGTGGTAATGCGGCACTGCACCGCGTAGCCGTTGGCCCGCACATCCTCCTGGCCGTTGATGAAGATCTGGGGATGATCCAGCGGATAGCCCATGGCGATCAGTAGCTGGGTGCGCACCAGGTCTATGCCGGTTATGGCTTCGGTTACCGTGTGCTCTACCTGTATGCGGGGGTTTACCTCTATGAAGTAGATGCTGTCGTCTTCGTCTACCAGAAATTCCACGGTTCCGGCATTCTGGTAGTCTACGGCATCGGCCAGCCGCAGGGCGTAGGCATATAGTTTGTCCTTTACCTCCTGGCTGAGGGTGGGGGCCGGGGCTATCTCCACCACCTTCTGAAAGCGGCGCTGCACGGAGCAGTCGCGTTCGAAGAGGTGGATGCGCTTGCCCTGGCTATCGCCCAGTATCTGCACCTCTATGTGCTTGGGGTTCCGCACAAATTTTTCGAGGAAGATGGTATCGTCGCCGAAGGCGGACTTGGCTTCGCCCCGTGCTTCGGCATAGAACCGGCGCAGCTGCTCGGCATCCT
Source organism: Bacteroidota bacterium (assembly GCA_021300195.1). Classification (NCBI taxonomy): domain Bacteria; kingdom Pseudomonadati; phylum Bacteroidota; species Bacteroidota bacterium. Next base: position 37,709 of record JAJTIE010000028.1, read on the forward strand.
GTGCCACGCGCATACCGCGTCCGCCACCGCCTGCCGCCGCCTTCAGGATCAGCGGGTAGCCAATGCGCTCGGCCTCTTTCAGGGCATCATCTACGCTGGTCAGGGGCTGCGCATTGCCGGGCACCATAGGCACCCCCTGCTGCTGGGCCACCTCCTTGGCCCGCACCTTGTCGCCCAGCGCAGCCATGCTCTCGGGCCTGGGGCCCACAAACACGATGCCCTCCTCGGCACAGCGGCGGGCAAAGTGTACATTCTCGGACAGGAAGCCATAACCCGGGTGGATGGCATCTACCTGTTTCTTTTTGGCCAGCGAGATGATCTCCTCTATATCCAGGTAGGGCTTCAGGGGCTCGTCTTCCTTGCCTATCTGGTAAGACTCATCTGCCTTGAAGCGGTGCAGGCTGTATCTATCCTCGTGGGTGTAGATTGCCACGGTGCGCAGGCCCAGCTCGGAGCCGGCACGTAGTACACGGATGGCGATCTCGCCGCGGTTGGCTACCAGCAGCTTGGCGAATGGCCTTGCAAGTGTATGCATGTGGGTAAAGGATCGGGCTGTACTAGTGCGAAAATACGGACAAATGTAGCCTTTTATGGCCAAAATTGCGCTAATGTGTACTAGAAAAAAGGCTACCCTGCCGCAGGGCCAGGGCCTTGGTTTCGGTTTCGGCCCATTCGGCCTCGCAGTCGCTGTCTACGGTCAGGGCGCCGCCCACATGTGTGCTCAGCCTACCTGTGGGGCTGTGGTAGATAAAGCTGCGTATCACCACGGCGAAGTCATAGTTGCCTGCCGGATCTGTATAGCCCACCGCACCGCTGTATAGGCCCCGGCCCACAGGCTCCAGCCGGTCTATGGCCTGCATGGCAGCCACCTTGGGGGCCCCGGTCATGCTACCTGGCGGAAAACTGGCCTCCAGGGCCTGCCAGGGGCTGGCAGCTTGCTGCAGCACGCCATACACGCGGCTTACCAGGTGGTGCAGGGTGCTGAGTGTGAGGGGCTGGCACAGCTGTGCCTGCACGGTGCCGGGCACACACACCCGGCTCAGGTCGTTGCGTACCAGGTCGGCTATCATGGTGTTTTCTGCCCGCAGCTTCGGGTCGGTAGTTAGCAGCCGGTGCTCGGCCGCTTCCTGCCCAGCCCGGCGTACGGTGCCCTTTATGGGTTCGCTCAGCAGCAGCCCATTGCGGTGCAGCAGGTAGCGCTCTGGGCTAGCACTCATCAGGCACCACGCACCCAGGCGCAGGTAAGCAGCCATGGGTACCGGGCTTAGCTGCAGTAGCCGCTGCCACAGGCCCAGGGTATCTAGCCCCAGGGCCGTAGCCGTCAGCTCCCGGCACAGGTTCATCTCGTACAGCTCGCCCGCCCATAGCCACTGCTGTACCTGGCGAAAAGCACGCCCATATGCAGCCCGGTCCATCTGGGTAGCCAGTGCAAGGAGTACTGACTGAGGCTGGTCTATCACCTCCTCGTACGGATCCAGTGGGGGCATGGACCCATGCAGGCAGATCAGCTGATTGCCCTGCCGGGGGATGCCCAGCACGGTATCGGCCTCGAAGAATGCTTGGTCGGGAAAGGGAATGCCTGGCTGTGTGGTGCTGGCCAGCTGCTCCAGGCTGTTTTTCCACGCATAGCCCAGCCCGCCAAAGTACCAGCTCCCCGGCGGCGGCGGGGCTGCCTGCCAGCGGGTATCGCCCCGCACACCCACCAGCAGCCGCCAGGCACCTAGCCCGCCGGGGTCCTGGTAGCCGCAGCTGTCTAGCACCGCGCACTGGGGGTGTGCGCCCGCCCAGGCCAGCAGGCGAGTGCGAAGCTGCAAATAGGCCGAATCAGAAAAATAGTGCGGGGCCAAGGCCATAGGCTGCAAAGATACCACTTACCGAGGGCGACACTGCGCTCGCTGTATACGGGTACCCTGTGGAAAGAGAATGGGGCAGCCACCAGAACGCGCAGAGAGACTGCTTGAAAAAAAACAACTTTCTATTTACATAATAATGGATACATTTGTATCCGGATTGGCTAGGAAAGCCAAAATAAAGCTAAATATCACTCAAAACTATTTTTTCTCCTACCATGGCCCTGTACCCTTCCAGGTATGCTCTTGTCCTTTTGCTCTTTTTTCTGAACTCATTCTTTTCTGGCATCCGGGCTCAAGTGGTGCCCTGCGATGGTAGCCAGACAGAGTTTTTTAATTCCGTAATTACGTTGTCTTCTAGTCCTATTGAGATCACACTATGCCCAGAAACATCGGGAGCTAGTTTGAAAAATCTTCAGTTTCACTGGAATACGGCGGATGGTTCAGATGCAGGCATAGAATTTTGGAATTCCTTTTTTCAAATTTTACTTCCAGTGCTAAAATTGATAACCCCACTGGTTGCCGAGTAGTTAGTTTAGGTTGGGCTGGGGGCGGTACTTTTGTGGTTCACCTGATCGGCAGGGCCACCTGCGATGCCGTGCTAGCCAACAGCCAGTACCTGCTAGCCAGCGTGGATAAGAGCGGTACCCTACAGTGGCACTACCAGGGCGAAAAAGCCCTAAGCCAGCTGGCGCTGCAGCGCCTGGACAACCACCTGCAGCCCGTACAGGATGTGGCTACGGAGGCGTTCCCTGCTACTGCCGGCACCTTCGACCTGGCCAGCCTACTGGCTGGTGTGGAAGAGCAGGGCACCCAGTTTGTGCAGCTACACGCCACTGCCCTGGATGGGTCAGAATACACCAGCAATCCCATCCCCTATACCACAGCGGCCCTACGCAGCCAGCTGCGGCTGCTGCACAACACGTCTACCGGTACGTACTTTCTTAGCCAGGCCGTGCCCTACACCCTGCGCGACAGCCAGGGCCGTGCCGTGCGCCAGGGTAGCAGTGCCTATATAGATACCGATGGCCTGGCACCCGGCCTGTATGTGGTGCAGACCGCTACCCAGGCGTTCAAGCTATCAACCCCCTAGTGGGCGCGATCGGCTGTCTGTCAATTTGCCCACTTGCCTAGGGGCAGTTGCTGTTCCATATACTTTGGGCCGCTTCCGAGCCTAGTGAGATGGCCTGCTGCCAGGTGGTGCAGGCTTCCTCCTTTCGGCCCAGGTCGTACAGCAGGTTAGCCAGTTCGATGATGTAAAAGGGATCGTCGGGGGCCAGTTCAGCCGCCCGTTGTAGGTCGGCCAGGGCTGCTGCGTCTTCCGCCTCGGTTAGCTGCAGGTAGGCCCGCTCTACATAATAGTTCGGTTCATTGGGATTCATCCGAATGGCCTGCCCGAGGTCTTGCCGGGCCAGGTCGGCTTTCTCCCACAGCCGATATGCCACCCCCCGGTAGAAGTACAGCTCTGCATCGCCGCTGTCCAGGGCTATGGCCCGATTATAGTCTTGCACGGCCAGGTCAAATGCCTCGCTGTGCCGGTAGGATAGCCCCCGGTTGGCCCAGGCCTCTGTCTGGCTGGAGTCTAGCTGTAGCACGCGGCTAAAATCCTGTATTGCCTCTTGAAAAAGCTCGGAATCGTAATAGGCATTTCCACGGTTGAAGTAGGCGGCCAGGTAGTTCTCATCCAGTTCAAGGGCCCGGTTAAATGCCTCAACAGCCTGCTCGGCCTGGCCCGTGTTCAGGTAGTCTACCCCCTGGTTGTACAGCTGTATGGCAGCATCGGGCTGGGCCGCACAAATGGAATAGGCACTAACAAAGAAGCAGCAGGCAAGCAGCCTGATATAGGTGTATCTCCGTAATGGCATAGCAGGATGGAAAAACTATGGGGCTAAAATATTTTTACAATAAATACCTAGATAGGAATTATTCTTATCTGGGAATAGTTCTCATATTGACTCCGGAGAGCCAAATTAACCACAAAACTACCCGATCATGAAAGAAAAGCCAAAACTGACCACTAGCGCCGGTGCGCCGGTATCAAACAATCAGAACTCGGAAACTGCAGGGCAACATGGCCCGGTACTCTTGCAGGACTATAAGCTGATCGAGAAGCTGGCTCACCAAAACCGTGAGCGCATACCCGAGCGTGTAGTACACGCCAAGGGGTGGGGCGCACTAGGCACGTTTCGGGTAACCGGAGACATTACGAAGTACAGCCGAGCCAAGATCTTCTCGCAGGTAGGGAAAGAGACACCCGTACTGTCTCGCTTCTCCACTGTGGCGGGCGAGCTGGGCGCTGCCGATACCGAGCGCGACGTGCGCGGGTTCTCGCTGAAATTCTATACAGAAGAGGGGAACTGGGACCTGGTGGGCAACAATACGCCGGTATTCTTTATCCGCGACGGGTACAAGTTTCCCGACTTTATCCGCACCCAGAAGCGTCACCCCAAGACCAACCTGCGCTCTGCCACTGCCATGTGGGACTTCTGGAGCCAAACGCCGGAGAGCCTGCACCAGGTTACCATCCTGATGTCGGACCGCGGCATACCCCGCACACCCATGCACATGAATGGCTACGGATCGCACACCTTCAGTTTCTGGAACGATAAGAATGAGCGATTTTGGGTAAAATTTCACTTCAAAACACAGCAGGGCCACGCGCATTACACCAATGAGGAGAGTGCCAAGGTGATAGGAGAAACGCGTGAGAAGTACCAGGAAGAGCTGTACGGGGCCATAGAGTCGGGCCGGTATCCCCGATGGACGCTGTATGTGCAGGTAATGCCGGAGACCGATGCCGAGAAGACCCCTTACAACCCCTTCGACCTGACCCGGGTATGGCCGCACGCAGACTATCCGCTGATAGAAGTGGGTGTACTGGAGCTGAACCGGAACCCCGATAACTACTGGCAGTATATCGAGAACGCAGCCTACTCGCCCTCTAACGTAGTGCCAGGCATTGGCTTTTCGCCCGATAAAGTGCTACAGGCGCGCATCTTCTCTTATGCCGATGCACACCGCTACCGCCTGGGCACCCACTACGAAGCCTTACCCGCCAATGCACCAAAGTGCCCCGTGCACCACTACCACAAGGACGGGGCCATGCGCTTTTTTGAGAACCCCGGTCACAACCCGGATGCCTATTATGAACCCAACTCCTACGGCGGGCCAGTTGCGGATCCATCGGTAGCAGAGCCACCACTGCACATTAGCGGCGACGCTGCTCGCTATGCGCAGCAAGACCAACTGGGAGACTACAAGCAGCCGGGAGACCTTTTCCGCCTGTTCAGTGCCGAGCAGCAGCAGCGGTTGTTTTCCAACATTGCCGCTGCCATGCGGGGCGTACCCCGCGAAATCATAGAGCGCCAGCTGAAGCACTTTGACCAGGCCGACCCAGCCTATGGAGCGGGTGTGCGGGCGGCACTGGGTAGTGCACACAGCTAGGGGTAAACTAGCCCACCCACGACACGAAAAAGCCCCTGCCAGTACGGTAGGGGCTTTTTTTCATACAGTCTTCCGCTTGTGCTATAGCCAAGCCTGCTTGTAGTCGGCCACAAACTGCCTGAAGGCAATGGGTGACTGACCTGTAATTTTCAGCACTGAATCTGCAACACCGGCTGCATAGCCCGCCTTGATGATGCGGTTCAGGCTTTCGGTCATGTCGATTATGAAGGCAGGCATTCCCATTTTTTGCATGGCATCGCGTGCAGCCTCTTCGGGTACGTCTACAAACTGTACGGGCTTCCCGATCGTGTCAGACAAAATCTTTATAGCCTCTGCAAACGAAAGGTTTTCGCCCCCCGTTATGGTGATCTTTTGACCCAAATAGGGCTGAGGGTTCTTCAGAATCGCTGCGTTTACTCGGGCAATGTCCCGCACATCCACCCAGCCTAATTTTCCGTCTCCCACGGGCATGTACACGGCTCCTGTCTTGATCGAATCGGCCATGAAGTTTACAAAATTCTGCATAAAGCCGGAGGGCTGGGTGATTACATAGGGGATCCCACTCTGGGTAATCAGGTCGTCTATTGTGCCCTGTACCTTGGGCATCATAAAGCCCGCGTTGCTATCGGCACCAGCACCGCTAGACCGTACGAGGGTTTGCACGCCTGCCGCCTTAGCCGCCTCCACCGCATTTTTTGCATACTCAATCATCTGCTCTACCATGGGGAAAAGCAGAAAAACGGTGTTGGCCTGCTTGAAAGCCTGGACTAGGCTGTCCTTATCCAGAAAGTCTATAAAGACCTTTTCTCCCACACCCTGCTGGTCTTTCTCAGTGGTGGCCTCTAGAAATGGCACCGAAGCCTTGCGCAGTTCCTGTACGAGTTGCGATCCGATATTGCCGGTGGCACCGGTTACGAGTACTTTCTTTGACATAGTGAGTAAATGAATTGAAGTTTTTATTGGCCGAAGTACCTCCAATAGTTTACTTTGTGCAAGTAGTTACCCCATTGTTCTATTGTATCTATTTGGTTACCAAAGCTGATTATCAGCACTTTAATACTAGGAAAAAATGAAAGAAAAATCGCCCGCCTATGCCGAGCTGATCCAAAACTACACCCGATTCGACACCTGTCCGGTAACGGCTACGCTGGCGGTCATTGGGGGCAAGTGGAAGCCCATTATTCTCTACTTGATTAGCCACGACGTAAATCGCTTTGGCGAGCTACTGAAGATGGTAGACGGAATTAGCAAGAAAGTGCTAACAGCCCAATTGCGCGAGCTGGAGCGGGATGGAATCCTGCACCGTAAGGTGTATGCAGAGATCCCACCCCGGGTTGAGTATTCGATCACCGCCAAGGGCCTAACCCTCCGACCTATCCTGATCGCGATGCGCGAGTGGGGACTGGAAAATCTGGAAGGACTGGCCCGATAGAGCTGGCAGTACCTGTTGGCTAGGCTAATAGGACCGGTATGATGCCACAGCACCTGCTCGAACTAGCGAGTGGGCAATAAAAAGCCCCGCAGCGCGTACGCCCGGGGCTACAGTTATCCTATGCGTGGGTGTTTTCTCTGTTTCTCTATCGGATCCAGACCTGGTGTATGGTGCTATTGTTGGCATTGTCGGGGTTGTCGTCCATCTCCCACTGGCCTCCTGCATGGGCGGCGCCCCACACCCGGAATGTCCCGTTCTGCCAGAATGGCGCGTCTATCAAGGCTCCATTTCCCCTGTTGGTCCATCGGTTATCTGCCGAGGCTGGCATGAAGGCATTGTGCCCGGTCATGGCTACGAAGGCACTCCTCAGTGTGGTGATATTGAAGCCACCTGTTCCGGTTTTGGCATAGGCTACACCAGAGGGATCTGCAATATAGAAGTGCAGGGTGCGGCCATGCCCACTGCTACGGCCAAAGAAGCGGATCTCCGAGAATGAGAGCGTACTCATCAGGCTGTTTGCCCCTACGCAGGCTGCATGGCCCCAAAAGGCGGTTCCCTGCTCATTAACCCCAAGGCTGGTAGACCCAAGCAGGGGTAGGCTATTGGTCCGCACATTGGCAGCCGGGTTGGTGCCGCCCAGGTGGTTATAGTTCGCCACCAGGGTCCAGCCGCCGTCAGATTTGTCGCCGTTACCATCGGGGTCCATATCGCACTGGCACTGCATGGCGGCAAAATTGGTACCAGCTGTGCCATCGGGGTCTATGGTATATACGCCACTGTTGGCGGTGGGGTCTGCTATCAAGATCTGCAGGCAGTTCCGCGGCAGGGCATCTACTGTGAGGGTGTAGGTAACTGTGCGCTCTGTGATAGTAGCGCCGCAGGTGGTTTTTACCCGTACGGTATAGGGGTAGGTGCCCCCGGGCGTGGTAGTGGTAACCGCAAAGTTGAGCGTCTGTGCACAGGTAATTCCACAGTTATTGTTGGTTGCTGTAGCGGTAATGCCGGGGTAGGTTTCGTCGAAGGTGGTTTCAGCAGTGCCCGGCTGGCTACCGGCCTGAAAGATATTCAGGAGGGTACTAACAGTTGTGTTTGCCTGCTGGGTTGAACCCGTACTACTGGAGAGAGCGAGCGACATATCGCAGCCCGTAATGTTCAGCGTTACGAAAGAATACTTGGTAACGCCACAAGTAGTACTGTGCTGAAACTGTAGCAGATAACTGCCCACGGTAGCAGTGGAGGCCACCGCAATGGTCGGGTTTTGCACTAGGGTACCACCCAGGGCGAGGTTGGCCCCCTGATTGGTAACGCCTGCCAGCGTTACGCCAGTAATCGTGTTGAGCAGCACGGTGGTCACTGCGCCGGGTGTACCTGCAATGGCCGTAAAGTTTATCGGGAAAGATTCACTGGTATCACGATCCACATTGAATGTTCCGCCGGTGTTGGGCACATTGTTGTAGTCGCATCCCAGTGGATCGCCACAAACGGACTTCCAGCTGCCAGATAGGTAAAACTCCACGCAATTAGTTGTTGTGTTGAAAATTACCAGGCCATTGGTGGGCCCCGAAATAAGATCGCGCTGCGCGGTGGTCATGCGCGGTGGCAGCATACCCTGAGAGGTAGAAGCTACCTCCAGGGCAGCAGATGCAGTAGTGGCACCGCTGCCTATGCCCACCCGGCCACTGACACTGGTATTACCGGTAATGGCCACTCCGGTGTTGTCCATCAGCACACGCTGCACACCGGCGGTAGCCACCGCCAGCTGCCCCACAGCAGGGCTATAGATACCGGTATTGGTGCTGCCGGTAAAGGAGTAGGCAGGCGCGCCTACCGTACCCAATATACCGCGCACATGACCGGTGCTGACTACCTGAAACAGGTCGCCATTACCCACGGTGAGGGCGGCTGCCGGGCTGGCATCGCCTATGCCTACATTGCCAGCGGCGCTGATGCGTACACGTTCCAGCGCACTGGTGCGCAGCACAAAGTCAGTCGCATCGGCCGTGCCCAGGTAGTCCACGGCGGAGTTGGTGCCGGTGTTGCCCGTCAGCTGCCAGTTGCTGGTGGCGCTCAGGCTTTGCCAGGTGGTGCCGTTGCTCACCTGCAGGCTGGTGCCGTTCCACCGCAGGGCACCAGCGCCCACGGTGCCAGCTGCCGTGCCGGTGCTACCGGCCCTTATCTCGCCGTTTACATCCAGGGTGGCAGTGGGGGTGGTGGTGCCGATGCCCACGTTCTGGGCACGCAGTCCGGGTAGCATGGGCAGGATAAAGAGCAGGTAAAAGGCAGCAAACTTTACTTTCATTAATTTTTAAAATTGTACGGTTAGCGTCTGACGATCATGCTATTGTACGTATGTTAGACTATTTTGTTTGGAACTCAGACGCAAATATACGATTGACTTATTTTTCTACCTACTCTACAGGAAAAAACGGAGATTATATTTCTATAAATTCTGAGCTCAACTTTATCCTTATTAAGCTATTTATTTTCCTATACAAAATTTTGAGAAGATGGCGCCCAGCACCTCATCGGTGGTTACTTCGCCGGTTATTTCGCCCAGGTGCTGTAGGGCCAGGCGGAGGTCTAGTGCTACCATTTCGCCGCTCAGGCCCATCTCTAGGCCCTGCCTCAGCTCCTGTAGGGCCGTGCGGGCCGCGGTTAGGGCGCTATAGTGTCGCTGGTGGGTTATCAGGGTATCCTGCCCCCCCTGCAGGGCCTCGGCATGCTGCACCAGCTGCTGGCGCAGGGCCGCCAGGCCCAGCCCGTCTCTTGCCGAGAGGCGCAATACCTCGGGTGGGGTGGGGTGGGTGGCGGGTAGCTCCGTCTTGTTGGCCAGATACAGCGCCCGTGCCCCCTGTGGCAGGGGCAGGCTGCCAAAGTACGCGTGGGCAGTTTGCCAGTCTTCGGCCACCGCATCGTACAAGAAGAGCACCAGCGCGGCCTGGCTTAGCCGCTCCATACTGCGGCGTATCCCCTCGGCCTCTATGGCATCGCCGGCTTGCTCGCGCAGGCCGGCCGTATCTGTCAGCCGGAACGAAAAGCCCCCCAGGTTCAGGCGGTCTTCTATCACGTCTCGTGTGGTACCGGGTATATCGCTCACTATGGCGCGGGCATCCTGTAGCAGGGCATTCAGCAGGGTGCTCTTCCCGGCGTTTGGTCGCCCCAGGATAACGGTAGGAATGCCTTCCTTCAGGGCATTACCCGCCGCAAAGCTGCCTGCCAGGGCTTCCACCCGCTGCAGGGCGCTGTTTATGGTATCCACCAGCTGGCTACGGTTGGCAAACTCTACGTCCTCTTCGGCAAAATCCAGCTCCAGCTCCAGCAGGGCAGCAAAGTGCACCAGCTGTTCGCGCAGGGCCTTCAGCTCGTGGGATATACCACCCCGCAGCTGCTGCATGGCCAGGCGCTGGGCAGCCTCGCTGTCTGCCGCTATCAGGTCGGCCACGGCCTCGGCCTGCGATAGGTCCAGCGCCCCGTTCAGAAAAGCACGGCGGGTAAACTCGCCCGGCTGGGCCAGGCGCGCACCCCGCTGGCACAGCAGCTGCACCAGCTGCCGCAGGATGTAGGGGCTGCCATGGCAGCTGATCTCCACCACCTCTTGGCGCGTATAGCTGCGGGGTGCGCGAAACACACTGATCAGCACCTCATCCAGCACCTGGTCGGCCTGCACGATTCGGCCAAAGGCCAGACGATGGCCCTCAAGCTGTGTGAGGTCGGCCCCGTGGAACACCCCATTTACCAGGGCTATGCAGCCCGCGCCACTCAGGCGCACCACGGCCAGCGCACTGCCTGCTGCCGTAGCCGGGGCTACGATGATGTCGGTATCGGTCATGCGCCTCAAATATCGGCAGCTTTTCGGCAGTTACCGCCTGTGGGCTATGCGGTATAGCTGTATATTTGCGGCCTCATATCGATAAAAAAACCCACGCTACCATACCCACCATGTACGACACCCTGAAACCCCGGCTACAACAGGAACTGAAAGATACCCAGGAAGCAGGCCTCTTCAAGCGCGAGCGCGTAATAGCCAGCCCGCAGGCCGCCGAGATTCGCCTGGAGGATGGCAGCGAGGTGCTGAACTTCTGCGCCAATAACTACCTGGGCCTCAGCAGCCACCCGCGTGTGGTAGAGGCCGCCAAAAGGGCTATTGACAGCCATGGCTATGGCATGAGCTCGGTACGCTTTATCTGCGGTACGCAAGACCTGCACAAGCAGCTGGAGCACGATCTGTCCGCCTTTCTGCAAACAGAAGATACCATCCTGTACGCGGCCTGCTTTGATGCCAATGGCGGGGTATTCGAGCCTTTGTTTGGGGCCAATGACGCCATCATCTCCGATGCGCTGAACCACGCCAGCATCATAGACGGGGTGCGACTGTGCAAGGCACAACGTCTTCGTTATGAGCATAATAACATGGAAGACCTGGAGCGATGCCTGAAGGAGAGCCAGCACTGTGAGAACCGCATTATTGTAACCGATGGGGTCTTCAGCATGGATGGCACCATAGCCCAGCTGGACAAGATATGCGACCTGGCCGACCGCTACCGGGCACTGGTGATGGTAGACGAGTGCCACAGCATGGGCTTTATGGGCACCACCGGCCGTGGCACCATAGAGCACTGTGGGGTAATGGGCCGCGTAGACATCATAACCGGCACCCTGGGCAAGGCCCTGGGCGGTGCCATGGGCGGCTTTACCTCGGGCCGTAAGGAGATAGTGGAAATGCTGCGCCAGCGTAGCCGCCCATATCTGTTTAGCAACAGCCTGGCGCCCAGTATCGTAGGTGCTAGCATCGAGGTGCTGAAGCTGCTGAACGAAACCACGGAGCTGCGCGACCGCCTGGAGGAAAACACCCGCTACTTCCGCGCCCAGATGGAGGCCGCCGGTTTCGACCTGAAGCCCGGTAGCCATGCCATCGTGCCCGTGATGCTGTACGATGCCCCCCTAAGCCAGAAGGTGGCCGATGCCCTGCTACAGCGCGGCATCTATGTCATCGGCTTTTACTACCCCGTGGTGCCCAAGGGGCAGGCGCGCATCCGCGTGCAGCTAAGTGCGGCACACACCCGCGCCCAGCTGGATAGGTGCATACAGGCCTTTACGGCGGTAGGCAAAGAGCTAGGGGTGCTGAAACAGGCCGTATAGCCTGCGGATAGCTGCCAAGGTGCGCTTGTTTGCCCGATATTTTGTATCTTACCGTTGTACGTCGGTGCAAGCATTCAATCAGCCCCTACCATGCCTATCGGTACAGACATCCAGCTAGCGGCAGAGGCCTTACGGGCAGGTATGCTTGTGGCCATCCCCACCGAGACGGTATATGGCCTGGCTGCCAATGCGCTGGACGATACCGCGGTAGCCGAAATTTTTCGGGTGAAGAATCGCCCACACTTCGACCCGCTGATTGTACACGGCCACAGCGCCGATCAGCTGTTTGGCTACGCAAGCGAGATACCCGATGCGGCCCGGAAGCTGGCCGAAACGTTTTGGCCGGGACCCCTGACCCTGCTGCTACGGCGCACACCCACCATACCCGACCTGGTAACTGCCGGAGGCCCGCTGGTAGGCCTGCGCGTGCCCAAGCACCCCCTGACCCTTGCCCTGCTCCGCGAGATTCCGTTTCCGCTGGCGGCTCCGTCGGCCAATCCATTCGGCTACGTAAGCCCCACCACGGCCCAGCATGTGGAAGACCAGCTAGGCCATGCTGTGGCCTACATACTGGATGGGGGAAGCTGTGATGTGGGGGTAGAGAGTACCATTATAGGCTGGCCCGGGGGCCGCGCCACCGTGTACCGAAAGGGCGGACTGCCGATAGAAGAAATAGAGCAGATAACAGGCCCCCTGGAGGTACGGGAGCACAGCAGCAGCCAGCCCGAGGCACCGGGCATGCTCCGGCAGCACTACAGCCCAGGCAAGCGCATCCTGCTGGGCGACATACGCACCATGATCGAGACCCTGGGTGCCGACCCCCATACGGCTATTCTCAGCTTTGCCGAGGCCTACCGCACCCCCTATAGCTGGGACTATGTGCTGGCACCCGATGGCAAGCCCGAGACAGCTGCGCGCAACCTATTTGCCGCCCTGCGCAGCATGGACCGACCGGAGATAGACCTGATACTGGCCGAACTACTGCCCGACACAGGCCTGGGCCGGGCCATAAATGACCGCCTGCGCCGGGCCGCCGCCAATGAATAACCAACCGGCACAGCTGCATGGGCTGCACCCGTGGCTGGTACCGAGCGGGCGGAAACAAGCCGGGCCGCCTATGCCCCGTGTGGGTAGTGGCACTGGGCACAACTACTGGCCGAAGGTATGACCCAACCAGCAGATAGTGCCTATATGCAGCGGGCGGTGGAGCTGGCCTACCGGGCGCAGGCCGCCACGCGAACCAACCCGCTGGTAGGGGCTGTGCTGGTGCATGCAGGCCGCATCATCAGCGAGGGCTACCACACTGCCTATGGGGCACCCCATGCCGAGGTAGAGGCCCTGAAGCCAGTGCCACACGACCCAGACCTGCTGGCCAGATGCACCCTGTATGTTACCCTGGAGCCCTGCACGCACCACGGAAAGACCCCGCCCTGCGTCGATCTTATCATTGAAAGGGGACTGAAGCAAGTAGTTGTAGGCCAGGTAGATCCGAATCCTGTGGTATGTGGTAGTGGGCTGCGTAGGCTGCAGGAATCGGGCATTTATGTTAAGCTGCTGCAGGATGAAGCCAGTGCCCGGCTGCTCCAGCCCTTTGCAACACAGCAGCTCGCGCAGCGGCCCTGGATCCACCTGAAGTGGGCACAGACCCACACGGGCATACTGGGCAGGGTGGGGGAGCGGCTGCTGATTACCGGTCCGGCTGCCCAGGTGTATACCCACCGGCTGCGGGCGAAGCACCAGGCTATCCTCATCGGGGCGGGTACGCTACAGGCCGATCAGCCCCGCCTTAGCACCCGCCAGTACCCGGGTGCCGATCCCGAAGTTTTTGTACTACAAAGGGCAGGCAAGCTAGGCCCACACCACCTGGAGGCACCGGTATGGGTAGTGAATGCTAGCCGAGACGGCCAGGCAGATGGGGTGCACTACCTGCGGGCTGCCTGGGGAGACCAGGGGGCAGACCTAGGTGGCCTGATGCGGCAGCTGTACCAGCTTGGGGTAGGTACGCTACTGGTAGAGGGCGGCAGCCGGGTACTCCGTTCGTTTCTGTCAGCGGGCCTGTTCGACGAGATAAGTGTGCTGACATCAAATGACGTTTCATTAAATGAATTAACATTAAATGTCCATGCATCTGAATCTCCATGCTGGATAGAAGCACCCAGGGCGCCGGTTGTGCTCCGGCAAGAGATGCAGTTGGGGCCAGATACCCTGTGGTACTACCGGCGGCCTACGGCTCCTGCTGGCGGGGCCGGAAAGCCAGACTGATTTCTTCCACCGCCTGCAGTGTATCCGTGCGCATCCACTGTTTCAGTGTGAAACGCCACTGGCCCGGCTGACCCAGGCGCAGACTGTCCGTCAGGCTGGTCTCAAATCGGTGGCTTCCGCCTTCCGGTTCCCCATACCAGTTACCCGCTGCGTCCATCAGCATAAGCTGCAGGTTGCGCTCGCTCGCCGGGCCAGTGGGGGGCTGTACGCGTATCCGCACCCACATATTCTGGTAGGGGTAGTCTTCGGCTACTACCAGCCCCAGGCGCAAGCTGCCCGGGTGGTTCAGCAGGCTGGTATCCTGCAGGCTCCAGCTGAGCACCACGCTGTCGCTCAAGGCCCAGAATCCGTCGTCAAAGCGGTGGCTACTAACCGGATGGGAGGGGCCGCAGCCTGCCAGGAGGCACAGTAGCAGTAGGCTGCCCACCCAAATATGCCTGCCGGGGTACCTCATGCGTTTACCTCCAGGGCGGGCAGGTACTGTAGCTTGCGGGCTTGCTCCAGGGCTACTTCGGCATTATCGGGGTTGCCCAGCTTGCTGTGTATGCGGTACAGCAGATAGTGGGCAGAGCCTCGCTTGGGTAGCAGGAAGAGGGTTTGGTGCACATAGTCCAGTGCCTGGCCATACTGCTGCTGCTCGTAGTAGTAGTAGGCCATGTGTTCCTGTGCCGTGGCCTTGGCTATACCCATTTCGTCTTGTTTGATAATAGCCTCCCAGATCTGTAATGCCCATTCCGCTTCGCCAATGTACAGGTAGGCCAGGCCCACGTTTACATTCAGCATGGGGTCGGAAAAGGGGGCCACCCGTATGATGCGCTCGTAGGCATCCGACACCTTTTTGGGCTGCTTCTGCCTGCCACTGGGCATAAAGGGATTTCGTGCCTCGGGTGGCCTGTTTTTTCGTGCCACCTCGGTCAGCTGTTTGCGTATGCGCTCCTTGCCCTGCTCGGCCTTGCCTTGCTCTATCTCCAGGATGCCCCCCATCAGTTCGGTATAGAAAGGATCCCGTAGGCCTTTGCGTACGCCCTCCAGGCTCTCGTAGGCACGCTTCAGGTCGCCCATCTGCAGCATGGCCTGCATACGCAGCATGCGGTAGGCCTGTAGCCCGGGCTGCCGTTGCAGTATCTGGTCTATCTCCTCCAGGGCCGCCTTTGGCTGGCCGTTGGCAATCATCAGGCTTAGGCGTGTGTCTCGCACAAACTGGAAGAGGGGGAAATTGATTTCGATCTCTTTGGCCTTTTGTATCGCCTCATCATAGCGTTTGCCGGCTATGGTTTCCATCAGGTCTCGCACGCGGTCTGCCTCACCGCTGCGCTTTACCAGCAGTTTATAGGCTATCCAGAGGATAACCACCGAGATGCCCGCCATCAGGATGATTCCGGTGGGCCCGGCTTCTATCAGGAAGATAAAGGTGATGTGCATACCAGCCGCAATATAGCACAGAAAACAGTGCACGTGGGGTAGGGTAGTCTCCCCCCCCCCCTGCACCTGCGGGGTGTAGGGCCTATTGTCGGTCTTGTAGTTCATACAGGCAGGCCACCACCTCGGCCATTTCCTCCGGCTTCATGCGGTTTCCGCTGGGCAGGCACACACCGGTTTCAAAGTGCCGTTCATCATTGCCGCCCCCATAGTAGGGATACTGCCGGTACAGCGGCGTTTTGTGCAGGGGTTTCCACACCTGCCGGGCCTCTATACCCTGCTGCTGCAGGGCTTGCACGGTCTTCAGGGGGCTTACGCGCTCGCTATGCGCCACGGTTAGCCAGTGTGTGTGAAAGAAGCCCTCGGGCTCGGGCAGGAAGCGGTAGTGCGGCTGCAGGGTATTGGTATACGCCTGGTGGATCTCGCGCCTGCGTGCTATCTGCTCATCAAACCGGCCGAGCTGCGCCAGGCCGATGGCAGCCGACAGGTGGGGCATACGGTAGTTGTACCCCAGCTCCTTATGGTCGTACCAGGGTAGCCGGAGGGTGGCCTGGGTAGCCAGGTGGATGGCGGTCTGGATCGGCTCGGGCCAGGCGCTTACCAGTGCGCCGCCCCCGCCGGTGGTAAATAGCTTGTTGCCATTGAAGCTGTAGCAGCCCATGGTGCCGATGGTGCCTGCCTGCCTGCCATGCTGGCGTGCCCCCAGGGCTTCGGCAGCATCTTCGTACAGCAGCACCTGGTGCTCATTGCACAGGGCCAGTATCTCTTCCGCCTGCGCCATCTGCCCATATAGATGGGCTAGTATGACAGCCTTGGGCTTTTTGCTCTGCTTTTTCAGGTCGTTCAGGGCTATGGCTAGCCAGTAGGGGCTCATGCCATAGCTATCCGGCTCGCAGTCTACAAAGATCGGGCTGGCACCGCAGTACAGCACCGGGTTTACCGTAGCTACGTAGGTAAAGCTGGGCACCAGCACCACATCGCCCGGGCCAGTGCCTATCAGGCGCAGGGCCAGGTGCAGGGCAGCTGTGGCACTGCTGAGGGCAGCGGCGTGCCGGGCACCGGTAAGCGCGCATAGTTTCTGCTCAAACTGGCCCAGGTAGGGGCCGGCTGGGGCTATCCAGCCTGTTTCAAAGGCCGCATTCAGCAGGGCCTGCTCGGCGGCGCCTACATCCGGTGGGGATAACCAGATCTTGTACATACCGCTAAGTTACAATATCTTTATGCCCAGTTCTTATTTCTTATGCGACCAAGATTCTGCCGGATGATACCGGTACTAGTCGCTTGCTCTCTTTCTTTTCTATACGCGTGCAAAAATCCGAAGGATGATGCGCAAGCCATTGTAGATCAATACTGTAACTGCCGAAAGCTGAAGCAGGAAGATAAGCGCGTGTGCGAGTGGAAGCTGAGGCAGATGATAGAAGAGTATGAGGCCGAATACCGCTTTGGGGTGGAGGATAGTACGACGCAGCAAGAAATACAGGGGCTAATCCGCGGGGGTGTGCGGGCTTGTTTGTCGGAATAAAATGCCCCCTTATAGCTTACTTGGCCTCCAGGGCTAGTACGAGCTTCAGCTTTAGCTTTTTCACTACATCCATTATTTCTACCATATTCTGCACGGGTACATCCCGGTCTATCTGCAGGTTTACGGTGGGTTCTTTCAGGTTGGCTGTAGCGGCGGCAATCTCGTCTTGCAGGTCGGCCAGGGGCACCTCCTTCGAGTCTACATAGTAGCGCAGGTCTCGGGTAACGGCCACGTTTACCATGCGCTTGCTGATTACGTTGCTGCTCTCGGCCTGGGGCAGCATCAGCTTGATGACGCTGGGATTGGTAATGGTGCTGGCAATGAGGAAGAAGAGCAGCAGGAAGAACATGATGTCCGTAAGGGCACCCGTGCTTACCTCGCTGGTAGGCCTTCTTCGGGAAGCACGAAAGTTCATGAGGGCTTGTATAGGAAGTCGATAAACTCATTGGCCGCCACCTCTAGCCGCACCAGGGTGCGGTCTATCTTCACATTCAGCCACACGTGCAGGGCATGTGCCACTATGCCCACCAGTAGGCCCGCGGCAGAGGTAACCATCTTTTCGTAGAGGCCCTCTGAGATGGCGCCGATCTCCAGGTTGTCGGCCACCGTTATGCCCGAGAAGATCTTGATCATCCCGAAAACTGTGCCCAAAAAGCCCAGCATAGGGGCCATGGTGGCCACAGCGCTTAGTAGGCTCATATTCTTCTCCATGGCTGCTACGGCCAGCTTGGCCTGGCTTTCCATGCCGCTCTCTATCTCGGTAATGGGTGAGCCTAGCCGATGGACACCTTTCTCGTAGATGCGGGCCAGGCTGCTTTTGTCGGCTCGCAGTAGGGCCATTGCGCCGTCCACATTTCCGCTCACCACCTGCTGCTGCAGGCTTAGCAGCAGGCTACGGTCTAGCCGGGCGGTTCGGTTTATAACAGCCAAGCGTTCGAAGAAAATGTAGATCGCCAGAAAGAGCAGCAGGAAAATGGGGATCATGATGGTGCCGCCTTTTACAATCAGATCCATCAGAGAGAGATCCAACTGGGAGGCGGCAGACTCTGTAGCCTGTGCCAGCGATGAATAGAAGGTAAACAGCAGTGCCATGGGGTAGAAAAACGCTGCCAAAGAAACGAAGAATGTGTGTGGTGCGTAGGGGGCAGGGTGCTGCTTTTGTGCACAGCACGACTGGGGTGCTGGGTAATTTTCCACAAGCGCATCCACCCGATGCCCGGGTTTCACACAACCTAGCCTCCCGGCTGCGGGGGCGGTGTACTATCGGCAGGGGGCCTGTAGGTACCCAGCCTGGGCTGCTGCAGGGGCAGCCACAGCTCGTAGCGCTGCCCAGCCGCTACGGGCAGGCTGTAGCTCTTTAGCCAGGGGTTATACCAGTTCAGGGTGCGGTAGTCTAGCCCCTGCGTGCGTGCCCACGCAGCCAGGTCGTCTATGCTACGGGTTACAGCCAGGGTGCGGTAGGCCAGGGGC
The DNA here is from genome assembly GCA_021300195.1 of Bacteroidota bacterium. Lineage (NCBI taxonomy): Bacteria > Pseudomonadati > Bacteroidota > Bacteroidota bacterium. The sequence goes on from JAJTIE010000028.1 coordinate 56,247, forward strand.
TGGTATCGCTCAGACGGTGGAACCCGGTAGCCATACTGCTCGGGGTGCTGCAGGATGTACTTGTAGGCCAGGATGCGGAAGAGATAGCGGCTGGTTTCCTCATTCAGGTACAGCTGATAAAAGCCCTGTACGCCCTGGCGCTGCTGGCCGTAGGCTACCCCCCCTGCGCCCATGTTGTAGCTAGCCGCAGCAAGGGTCCAACTACCAAACTTTTTGTAGCTGGATTTCAGGTAATTACATGCAGCGCGTGTACTCTTTAGTGGATGATTGCGCTCGTCTACATATGCGTTCTGAATCAGGCCGTAGTCTAGCCCGGTCTGGGGCATAAACTGCCAGTAGCCCTGTGCGCCAGCCAGGGAGGTGGCATTGCGCACGGCACTCTCCGCCACCATCAGGTAGAGGAAGTCTGCTGGCACGTCATACTGCGTCAGGATCTCCAGCATGGGTTTCTTCCACCGCTCCAGCCGCTTCAGGATCATGGTTATGGTGGCGTAGTCGTACACATTGAGCATAAACTCGCGGTCGAAGCGCTCTCGCACCTCCGGATCCTGGATGGGCACAGGCTCCCCGCAGAAGTTGGGTTGGTCGGGCATCAGCTCGCCCAGTGCAAGTGGCCCGGTAGCGCGCGCACTAGCCAGGGGGGCACCTGCCTGGGCAGATGGGGGGGCGGTCCAGAGCCAATAACCGAGTAGCAGGACGCACACCAGCAGCACCAGCACTGTAGCGCGGCCCAGGGTAATGGGGCGTATGAACGACATGACTTGCATCAGGAAAGGCTGTTACGTTTGCGAAGGATCCATTCGGCAGAGAGGAGGGCAAGCAGTAGCAACAGGGGCCATACGTACTGCTGCAGGCTGCGGGTAGCACGCTTGGTCTCCAGGGTTTCCACCAGTGTGCCGGTCTGCTTTATGCGGTCGGCCAGGCTGGGCAGCTGGCTGACGTAGCTGAAGAGGCCGCCCGTCTGCAGGCTCAGCTGGCGCATCAGGTCGGCATCGGCCTTTAGGTCTCGGTACTCGATGGCACTCTTGCCGATGCTGAACTGGCCAGCATCCCTGCCCAGCGCCTGGCCTGCCAGGGCACCCTCGGCGGTATAGGTGTAGCTACCGGCGGTAAGGTTTGAGATAGCCAGGCCATAACTCCCGGCCTGCTCTTCCACCAGGTAATAATCGGTTGATACACCTCGCTCGTCTTTCAGGGTCATTTTCACCTCGGCACCGGTTACCGGCTTGTTGCTATCGTCATACACTTCGCCATTGAAGATCACGCGCTCGCTGCCCGAGAACACCTGGCGTAGTGGGTATACGCGAAAACGGCGCTGGTCGTTGCGTGTGGTTAGCCAGTCGGCCAGGTTCTGCATCCAGCTGTCAAACAGTGCAAAGTCTTCGTGCAGCACATAGTTGTGCACGCGCCAGCGCCAGATGTTTTCGCACACGAAGGTGGCGGTCTTGTGCCCCTGGTGCTCCTGCAGGGCCAGTAGGGGGTACTCCAGGGCAATGTTCTTGATCTGTGCCTTGCCCACCACCTGGGTACCGGGGTTTAGCTTCCACTCGCTTTCATTCCGCAGGATGGGGGGGGCAGACTGTAGCCAGGCGGCAAAGGCATCCGGGTCGTCGAAGCGGAAGGTGCTGTGGCCACGGTAGGCGGGGATGGTGTAGAAGAATGCCTCGGACAGGGTGCCGACAGCGCGGGTGGGGCTTAGCCCCATGTATTGTGCCTGCTCCGGATGCACATTTAGCCGGGTTTGCCCGCCAATGAAATGAACCAGGGGGGTGCCCTTGCGCTGCACCTGGGCATAGATCTGGTCCAGGATTGCCTTGTCTGCCGTGCTGGTGGGGAAGTTGTGGAGCAGGATCAGTTCATACTTGGCCAGGTCGTCGGGCTGCCGGTCAAACTGCTGGCTGTTTTCGCGGATAAACGACACAAACTCATACTGCTGCTGCTCGCTAAAAGTCTTGCGCAGGGCACCTATATCCGGGTGTGGCCCGCCCGCAAAAAGCGCAATCCGGAACCGATTCTCGAGCACCTGGATGTAGATCCGCTGCTGATTATTCAGATAGCTTACTTCATCAGGCTTGCGGCTAATAACTATGTCATATGCCTGTATACCAGCACTTTCCAGCTTTACATTAAAGCTAAGCTGCGCGGTGTTTTTCTGCCTGCTCAGGCTGGCGGTTTGGCTAGCCAGCAGCCTGCCGTCCTTGTACAGGCTGGCCTGTATGCTGCTGCTTTCGTAGCCATGCTGTAGCAGGTTTACCAGTATGGGGGTTTCGGTGTTCTGGTACGAGATCTTGTTGTGCAGCACCGCCTCAATTAGCTGGTCTTTGGGCCGGATGGTGTCGCCCATCAGCACGGTGTGGATCGGTGCCTTCAGGTGCTGGGCGGCATTGCGGGCACTGGTGCCGCCGGTTATGATTCCGTCTGACACCAGGACTACCCCTGCCAGATTTTGGTGTGCATACCGCTGGCTGATCTTCTCAAGGGCTGTGCCTATCTGCGTACCTGTTTGGCCAAAGGTGAGCGAATCAAGTGACTTGGGCACGATATCCTGACTGAACAGATAGGGCACTACCTGCGCCCCCTGTGCCCGGAGCTGATCGGCAAGTGCCTGCATGCGTGCCGGGTGCTGGCTGCGTACCGCATTGCTATCCCCCCGCGCCACCAGGCTTTCGCTATCGTCCTGCAGCAGTACGATGAGGGGTGGGTAGCTTTCCTGCTCAAAAGCAGTAAGGATGGGCTCCAGGAGCAGCAGTAGCACAACAAAAACACTCATAGCCCGCAGGCCCATCAGGAGTGGCCCTAGCCAGGTAGCGGAAAAACGTGCGCGGGTACCCCGATACATCAGCCAGGCTGCTGCTACGGATATGCCCGCGAAGAGCAACAGCCAGGCGGGCGAGTAACTAAAATGCAGATCCAGATTCACAAGGCTAAGGTACTAAGCCCGGGCGAACCGGTATTTCTTAGCGGGTGTTTTTTTGCGTACGAATCCGGCTACTTGCGTGCCTGTAGCAGGTACCGGGCCACCGCATGATAGGCAGGCAGCGAGTAGGGATCTATTGCGGCATTTTTTGCCTCCGGGTGCGAGGCTAACCGTACAATGACCATCTCTGCCTTCGGGTCTATGTAGATAGCCTGGCCGTGTACGCCCCGTGCCATGTAGGCACCATGCTCGTTGTGCGACACCCACCACATGTTCCGGTAGCTCCAGCCGGGCAGGGTACCGAAGCCTGCCTTGGCAAACAAGGCCCGGTCGCCCCCCCCTTCTCTATGTCTGCCACTACTGCGGCAGGCAGCAGCTGCTTGCCGTTCAGCTCCCCTTTGTTGAGCATCAGATAGCCAAAGCGGGCCAAGTCTCTCAGACCGGCACTAAAGCCGCCGCCGGCAAAGGCTATGCCTGCCGGGTCTACCTGGTAGTAGCCATCCCGCTCGGTGCCCAGGGGCTGCCATATCCGCTCAGACAGCAGGGTGGCCAGGGGTTTGCCGGTTGCGACCGAAATCACCCAGCCCAGGGCATCGGTGTTGATGGTTTTGTAGGCAAAGGCCGTACCATGCGTGCCTTGTGGCTGCACGGTAGCAAGGTATTCATAGTAGTTGGTGGGACCCTGATAGTCTTTCGGGTGTGCCAGCATTGTGTTTCCGGCTGCCGAGAAGGCCCAAACCTCGGCCTTGGGGTCGCTGTAGTCTTCGCTATACTTCAGGCCGGTGGTCATGTCGAGCAGCTGGCGGATGGTGGCCGTGCCTAGGGCAGAACTAGCCAGTGCTGGTACGTAGCTTGCTGCGGTCCGGTGCTCATCCAGCACCCCCTCGGCTACCAGCATGGCACCCAGGGTGCCGGCAAAGGTTTTGCTGACCGACATAACCGCATGCACGCCATCGGGCTGTAGGCAGCCAAAGTAGCGTTCGTACACGATACGTCCCCGGTGCAGAACCAGAATGCCGTCGGTATAGTTTTTTTCCAGCGATGCAGCCCAAGACATAGGCTTATTGCTCCCGATGGGCAAAAACTGCACGGTGTCGATGGCCGATGGGGCTGCGTCATCCACTGAGAAAAAGGTATGTGGCTGGGAAACCGTAGCCGCGGGCACCGCCACCGTGGGCAAAAAGCTGCGCATGTGGCACACGCTGTAGCGGAGGGCCGGAAACCGAAAAAAGCTGCCATCTGCGGCGCGAACCACCTTGTCTGCCGGGGGTGGGAACCCTTGCATCCAGCCCAGACGGACAGGGTCGGAATCGACGGACTGTGCCTGCAGAAAAGCAATACTGGCACAGATATTCAAAAGCAATGAGAGGATGAAGGGGATCCGCATAGAAACCTGATAATTAGGGGCTTAAAGGTAGGAAAAAGCCGCGTTGTACAGCCAAGTTCCCCCAAATTTTACCTCGAAAATTTGTCCTAAAATTCACATTATGGTGAAACTGGCCCCATTGATTATCAGCGAATTAAAGAAAAGGGGAGGGGGTTTCGCCGAAACAATTAAACCAAAGAATGTGTTGTGGAGCAGAGGGGGGGGATGGCTCAGACCAGAGAATCTACTGTGGGCTTGACTCTAAAAATGAGCCAAAATTGAGCTTTTCAGACAAAGAACTGGGACAAAGAAAAAGGGTAGGCGAGCACAAAGTCAAGCCCCCGCCTCATTTTCCCCCACCCTCTTTTCCACCGGCCCAGTACGTAGCCATGAATGCCAATGTTAATACTGCTCCGCCAAGCAGGAGCCAGTTCAGCCCCGGCCGGTCTACAACCAGAAATTTC
>JAJTIE010000029.1 GCA_021300195.1 Bacteroidota bacterium
CTTCGGCCAGCTGTAGTACGCTCAGCCGCTTGTGCGCTACTTTCTCGGCGGGGTCTTTGGTGGTTATTCGTGTCTTCATGACTTAACTTTTTTCTAAATTTAATAAACTTAAATCGTTATGCATGAAGACTAGCTGTACATTTTATAATCATGTAAAGAAAACCGGGGGACATCTATTATTTGTTTTTTTGTTATTTTTTTACTAAATTTGATCGAAGTAATCAGCGTGAGTCATACATAAGAATTATAAATAGTCCACAATCAATCCTCTATCCATGAAAAAAGTCTTCCTTCTGCTTGTTTTCTTTGCTCTTGCCCAGCATTCTGGTGTTGTGTTGGCCAATGCGGTTACCGTGGGCAGTGTGACCCGTACGGGTACCAGCACGGTTGAGTTTACACTAGGCTGGCAAAACAGCTGGATGGTATCCGGCGCGCCCGGCAACCACGATGCCGTGTGGGTATTCGTCAAGTTCCGCCCCTGCGAGGCAAACGGCATTCCATTCAGCCACGCACTGCTGAGTACCACTCTGGCCGACCACAGCCTAAGTCCCGGCCTGGCCTTTGCTACACCCATCACCACCACCGACCGGCTGGGCAATGCCGGTAACCACAATACCGGTGCCATGATCCGCCGCAGCACCCTAGGGGTGGGAGACATAACGGGCCAGACCGTAACCCTGAGCATCGTGGGTGCCACAGACGGTACAACCCTGCAGGCAGGCGTGGACTACGACATACGCGTGTACGCCATCGAGATGGTATGGGTGCCCCAAGCCGCCTACTTGGCCGGAGACCTAACCGCATTTAAGGGTAATACATTCGGCGTGGTGGGCAGTGATAGATTCCGTGGCAATGCTGAAAATCGATCGATTAACTTGACCTCGATAAACAGCGAGGCCGCCCTGAATCTGCCCATACACGGTGGGAGTGTGACCCTGTTGGCTGGTTATCCCAAAGGCTTTGCTGCCTTCTACTGCATGAAGTATGAGGTAAGTGCCGGCCAGTATGTGGACTTCCTGAATGCGCTGGGCTCTGTAGCTGCCTTTCGTTTTGCCAGTGCCTTCGGTCTATTCCGGAACACCATCACCGTTGGCCCACAGGGCTATGTGTCTACGGAGCCCAACCGCGCCAACAACTATATGGACGAGGCCGACCTACTCTCTTACCTAGACTGGGCAGCCCTGCGCCCCATGACCGAGCTGGAGTATGAAAAAGTGTGCAAGGGCGTGGGCTATTTTCCCGAGGGCGGATTTGCCTGGGGGGCAGATGTAAATAACCTTTCGCAGTTATTGCACCTCACCACGCCCGAAAACGGAACCGAGCTGGCCGATGCCTCAAACGCAAACGCAAACTGCCATTACCGGGGCGCCAGTGGTTCTTACGGTATTTCTTCGGGTGGGGAGCTGAATGTAAGAGGCCCCCTGCCCGCCAATGCCGACCTGGGCTCGGGCCCGGTGGGCTGCGGCCTCTTTGCCCGCAATGCCAACGAAACCCGCCTTACCTCCGGGGCTGCCTACTACGGTGCCATGGAGATGAGCGGGAATATATACGAGCTGGTTATTAATATAACTACGGATGGCGGCTTCGTCGGGAATCACCCTTATACCGGTGTGTGGGGCGATGGGCAGCTGAATGCCCTGGCACTCTACGATCAGCCGAATTGGCCGACCGAGAATACAACTGGACTTTTTGGTGTCCGTGGCGGCTCCTGGCTCGAGCACTGGGGCGCGGCTCTGGTAACGGCTCGTTTTTTTTGTACTGGTGCTGAACCTGGATTTGCTATGACCAGAGTCCTTGATGGCGGCGGCCGTGGGGTGCGCTGATGCCAAGATTGGGCCCTGCCTATCCACTTGTTTTATGATAGAGTGCACTAACAGATGTTTTTCATGATTCGTCTACCATTCATATTCTTCTTGCTTCTTTCGCTTCTGGCGAGTGATCTCTATGGGCAGAATAACTGCAACCAAGCCACACAAATCTCTCTGGGAGCCGGAAATTTCGGCTTGGGCAATTTTCAGTCCGCCCGCGTTTCGCTGGATGGCGCCACGCTGCAGCCGGGCGAGTACCTGCACAGCACGCAGACCAGCAGCGGCACGGACAAGAAGAGTATCTGGTATGCATTCGCGCTCCCTACCGCACGTTCGCTGGAGCTCGTTCTGTCTCAGGACAACAACCTGATCCCGCAGGATGCGGTGGGCTTTACGCTCTACCGTAGCAACACCTGTAGCCCTATGCCCGGCCTGCAGCAGATAACAGAGGCACGCCTTACCCCGCTTAACAAATTTGGTAGCAGCTTCAACCCCTGTCTTTTGCCCGGAAACTACCTGGTGCAGGTTACCAGCAGGCAGGATGTAGACGATGAGGTTTTTGTAGAGCTACGGGTGGGCCTTCCCACTATTCTGAATGCATTCGACCGACCCACCACTGCACAGAATATGGGCGTGCTGAGTGGGGGTGTTACAACCACCTACGATGTAGGCTGCCAGACCATAGAGGATGCAGCAGAGGTATGCGCTGGGCTTGTAAACGCGGGCGAGTACACGCAGAGTACCTGGCACACCTTCACCACCGATGCCTTTGTGGATGGCGTGAGCCTAGAGCTAGCCGATGTAACGGTGGGTATTCCGTCTACCCGTAGGTGTGGGTATCGCCTGCTCCAGGGTGCCCCCACTGGCACACTTACCGAGGTGGTGCCCTGCACCCCCCTGAATTTTGTGGGAGCCAATAATGGACTGCCACCCCGTGTCAGTGCCAACTTTATCTGCTCACTCCAGCCCAATACTCAGTATACTGTTCAGATTTTTTACCATAGGGATGAGCAGTTTACAGCCCGGCTTAATTTCTTCGAGATCGGCAGCGGTGTAGCTACAGGCACCAATCCCCTCAGCCTACCGGCGGCCAACAGCTTTGGCAATCTGCCTACCAGCCTGGGTGGCACCACCACTACCCGCACGGATAACCTGAGCTGTGATAGCCGCCTGAGCCTTACGACTAGTGCGTGCCGCAATACCGTGATGCCTGTAGGAGGCGTAGACGGCTATGAGCTAAGCACCTGGTTCCGCTTTCGCCTGACAGGCGACAACAATGTTACCATAACGGCACTATCCGCCGGTAGCTGTACAAACAACCTCCGGGTTCGCCTTTATCGCAGCACCACCGGCTATATGACCGGCTGCGATCCCCTTGCTCCGGCTGATCTAACCCTATTCAATCAGTTCAACCACTCCAGCGCCTTCACCTGTATACCGGCAGGTTTCTACATGGTGCAGGTGTTGGGCGACTCGGCAGACATAAACTGGTGCGGATCGCACCTGGGCCGCGCCGTCCAGCTCTCCATACTGGGCCAGCAGGTAGAGGCCACCAGCAACTTTGACCTGGCAACCGCCGCCCGGATTGACAACGTGAACGGGGGTGCCGCCCTGCCAGTAGGCGTTACTATTCCCGCCACCTTCGATCGTTTTGCCTGCAATAATACCGTGCTGCCAGCAGGCGATGTGTGTGGAGCCGGAAACGTAAAGGCTATCTACCGCCGTATCGTGATTGATCAGAACGGTATCCTGACCGTTGGTAACGGCAACTGGCAACGCTTTACCTACCGGCTATACCAAGGCGATGCTTCTACAGCTCCTCAGTCTGCAGGAATGATCTCGGGCCTGGTGGATCAGGCAAACTGCCAGGCACTGTTACACCCCATGCGGGTGTGCGTTACACCGGGCACATATACCCTTGTTTCATTTGGGGATATAGGCGATGTAGGGATAGGCGACCAGCCCAACTTCACCCTTACGGCTCCCATCGCCACGTTTACAGACCCCAACGTTCCGAACGACATGGGAACCATAACCGGGGGGGTGGTCGATGCACAACTGGCTACCTGGACCTGCCTGGATAATCCACTCACGATTGCAGTTCGCGCCCCTTGCAACGGTGCTACCAAGCAGATCTACCGGGTATTCCGCCTCACGGGCCCTACTTTTCTGAGTATAAACAGCAGTCATCAGTTCCGGCTTTTTTCCGGGGACATCCGGAATGGTGTAGGTACGCTCACACCTTATGCCGACAATTTTGTTGGCGAATGGGGATGTAGAGGAAATCAGATTAACACAAGCCCCTGCGCTCCATTACCTGCCCCAGGGGGCTGGTATACGATTGTTCAGTATGCTACTGGTGGAACCTTTACTAGCCCTACTTATACAAATGGACTAGGGGGAGATATCGGTTCTGGGGCTACACTTCGGATAACGGTAGGCGGCGGATTGGCCAGCGCACCCGGGCACCGCAGGCCTGCAGATGCCTGCGTGGCAAATAACGGCAATGCGCTGACCTGGAATCAACCCGGCACGGATGCAGTGCCCACAACCGGTGTCCTCTATACCCTGTGTACCGAATTTTTCGATTGTAGCAACGACCTTCCCTTCAGTGCGCACCCCATTACAGGCTGTACCAACTTTAACCGGACCGCTTATTACACCTTCCAACTGACTCAAGAGTCCTACGTTAACATCCGGAATATCTTCCATACGCATCGTGTGCAGGTATATGTCGGCAATGCCCGTACCAACCCCGCTATCCTGAATGCCGCACCCCTGCAGCCCTGTATTCAGATGAGCAATATCTGGCCTTGGTATAGCTATGATGCGCACGATGGTATAGAAATATGCCGGGCGCAACCCGGGGAATATACGCTGGTCGTCTTTGCAGACGATAGTCATATCGGGCGTGTCGTCCAGCCCCGCATCTACGTAGACCGAGTGGCTACCAGTCGTTTCGATCATGCCTCTGCTGCATATGACTTCGGTGTACTGCCCCGAAACGGATTGGAATACTCTGGAAGGGTGAACGACCCCGAGGCCGCAAACCCGGTGGAAGAGCAGCACCCTACCATAGTAGGCCGGCGTGCAAGCAGTGATATCTTTTACTGCACGACAGGTGCCCAGCCCACTGACCCCAGCGACAGGGCAACGGAGGGCGGTGGCGGAGACGACACGAAGTGCGAAATAGGCGAATCGCAAAACCCCGCAGGTGCGAGTGTTCCCTACCCCATGCCTATCAATACCGTTGTGTATCAGGATGATGCCCGCACCCAACCTTTCACCCGGCGAAACCTGTGGTATACATTTGTGATAAATGGTGCTGGACGAGTAACCGTACGGGTGCGCAACCGCACCAATGGAAAGATGATACAGGCTCCATTCACGGTCTATCGCTCCGATGTGGATGGAACCCTGGATTTTGCAACCGTACGCGCCAATGGCCAGATAGATAGCACTGTAGCCCAAGGCCTTACTTTTGTGGACAATAGTTTTATCCACGGCTCACAATGGTGTAACCACGGCAACCTGGTGCGGTTTGAGCGCAACCCCTGTACCGAGACGGGCCGTGTGCGCTACTACGTGGTAGTGGATAACAACGGCTTCAACTTTGTAAACAGCCAGGTGGACGTGAGTGTACAGCACGAGGGCTTTGATGACCCGGGTCTGGTTCACGATTTTTGCGACGGCAGTGCCACCGGCACCTTAAACGCGTCGAACATGGGCGTGCTGACTGCCGGGGTAACGGTGGGCGATCAGTCGTCCTTTGCCTGTGCCACCCGAAGTGCTACCGACCCCAACGAGTGTGGCAACAGAACGCTGTGGTATACGTTCGAAAGCACATTCTCCGGAAGGCTGAGGATCAACTACCAAATCGCCCCCTCAAACCAGATACTGTACAATGAAAGAGATATACAAATCTACAGAGCGGATAATTGCACCCAAGTGAATGGCACTAGCAGAGTGCCGCTGCAGGCTGTTACGGCAACTGGCCAGCCCTGGGGCGAGGGCTGCCTCAACCCCGGCCGGTACTACGTGCTACTAACGGGTTGCAATCATACCATAGAGCAGGTAACGCCCAGCGTATGGCTGATACCGCAGGCGGGCGACCTGTGCACCTCTACAGATCCCGCCGGAGATGCAGTTAACGTAGTGGTCTCTCCCGCTATTGGCCAAAATGCACAAAGTTCTGAGGTGGTAAACATCGACTGCCACACCATAGGAGAGGCCTTTGGGGAAGATGGGAGCAATATGGGCTGCCTTTTCGGACCAGCCCAATTCAAGTCCACCTGGTTTCGCATAACAGTCAATGCGCTCGAAAAAATAGACTTGAGTTTCCGCTTGGAGGAACAGACTTCTGTTCTGCCCGACCGGATACGCTACAGGGTTCTTTATGGCGGGTGTGGCGCGCTAAGCGCAGGACCCTGCAACACGAATGGACTGACAGAGTTCACGCTGAACTGTATGCAGCAGGGGGATTACTATGTTCAGGTAGTGATGCCTGCCGCCGCTACCGGCAACATTACCCTGACAGCCAGGACCAGCCCAACCCAAGACCAGGATTGCAATCCATTGAATCCGCTGCTGCCCATTGCCAACTTTACTGCCACTGGCGGCTGTGTGGGTGCCGACATTGAGTTCTCTAACTTCTCCACCCAGGGAACAGACATTGCCTATGAGTGGGATTTTGGTGTTACGCCCACGGTTACCTCTAATGACTTTAACCCCGTATATGCCTACACAACCCCCGGAACATACAATGTTACCCTGACGGTAACCAATACGGCAGCGGTTCCCCAGGTGCAGGCCTCTGTTACTATACCGATTACTATTTATCTGGTTCCGACTGGCAGTATCACCGTAGTAGATCCTGCTCCGACCGGTACAGAAGGCACGAATCCAACCTGTGATGTGATCATTGCGAGTGCCCCCTATGATTTCGGTTCCAATTCAACCAATGCGCAAAGTTGGTTCTGGGATTTTGCCAGTGGTGGCACCTCTACGCTTGAAAATCCGACCGATATTGAGTTCACCCAGCAGGGATCAAATCTGATTACGCTTGTGCTCACAAATGGAACCTGTACAGAGACGATCACGCACTGCGTTATCGCAGGGCTAGAGCCCATCTATCAGGGTGGCCCCTTTGATGGATCCGACGAGGATGTACTGAGTGAGTGTGTTGAGCCTATTGTGTATCAGGGTGGCCCCTTTGATGGATCCGACGAGGATGTACTGAGTGAGTGTGTTGAGCCTATTGTGTATCAGGGTGGCCCCTTTGACGGATCCGACGAGGATGTACTGAGTGAGTGCGTGGAGCCACTTGTATATCAGGGTGGCCCCTTTGATGGTGCCGATGTGGGCCTACTGAGCGAGTGTGTGGAGCTCATCGTATACCAGGGTGGCCCCTTTGATGGTGCAGCCAACTTTAACAATGGCCCAACGCTGGAGGACCAGGGTGAAGCCCTGATTACCACCTGTCCTGGCGATCCGGTTACGCTGGACCTTACCCTGGCAGCCGGTGCCGGAACCGCGCTTAGCTTTTCCTGGTCAGTCAACGGAACTGTAATAAGCACCAATGCAAGCATAACAGTTTCTCCTATGGCAACTACCAATTATCTGGGGATTGTTACCTTCGAGTATCCCGGCGGCTGCGAGGCGACTTTGACAAATACTTATACGGTGTATGTAGCCGGTAACGTACCGGCCAATGCGGGTGCCGATGTCAGTTTTTGCGCAAATGGTACCGTTACACTGGGCTCGGCTGCCGTTGCAGGCTATACCTACAGCTGGTCGCCCGCCACGGGCCTCAGTGCCACCAATGTGGCTCAGCCCACCGCCACAGTTAGCACCACCACTACCTATACCCTTACGGTTACCGATCCATCGCTGTCGGGCACCTGCGCTACCTCCACCGATCAGGTTGTTGTTAGCATTCTGCCGCTGCCTGTAGTTACGCCCGGAAGTGATCAGGAGGTATGCCCCAGCGGGACTACCACCATCACGGCAACGGTGTCTGCCGGCACTGGTTATGAGTGGTTTACCCTACATCCCACCACGCTTGCCGTTACCGGTACGCTGGGTACTGCCAGCAGCTACATCGTGGGCGCAGGCGTATATGGTGTGCGTGCTACAAACGCAGCTTGCCAGAGTGCTATCGCACCCATACGTGTTACCGAGATAAATGTAACTGCCCTGGACTACAGATCCCGGCAGAATGGAAACTGGAATACCCTCTCAACCTGGGAGATAAAGAATCCTCAAACGGGCCTGTGGGTGAATGCCGAGGACTATACAACCTGTGGCGTGATCCGATATCCCACTGCGCAGAGCGACTCCGTATTGGTGCAGCATACCGTGGTTTACAACGTGGGCTACAACACCAGCGCTGCCTACTCTGCCACCAATAATCCGTTTGGTATCGACCAGACTACGATCTCCGCCGTCGGTTTGCTCCGGGTGCCTCTGAGTTCCGAGCTGGCGGTAGTGGACATGGGTACCTACGACCTGGTAAACCAGGGCCGTCTGGAGATAGAGGGTACCTTTACCGCAGTGGGTACGGGCTTACTGCAGAATAGTGACAACAGCACGGTGGCGTACACCCGCAGTGGAGATCAAACCATGTGGAATGGCACCTACGGAAACCTGGAGGTATCTGGTGGCTCTAGTAGCAAGGCCGTGGGCGGCAGCAGCACCATCGTGCGTACGGGTGTGCAGTTTAGCAGTGCCTTCATCGTGCTAGGCAACCGGAACATCACGCTGTGGGACAATGCCAGCCTAGCCGGATTCGGATCGGCAACTGGGTATTTTGTGACCAATCAGTTTGGCGCGGTAGTGAAAAACGCGGTTGGTGGTACACCCTTCCTCTACCCTGTGGGCAGCAGTACCGCTAGCTATAACCCGCTGCTGGTGGATAATGACGGCACAGCAGACAACTACAGCCTGCGTGTAGAAGCCAATTTTGTAAACGACCTCTCATTCCCCGGTGATGAGCTGGAGGAGTTGAGCTCGCTGGATCGAACCTGGCACTTGAGTGAAGGCACTCCAGGGGGTAGCAACCTGTCGATTACCACCTACTGGGTAACTGCAGATGAAAATGCCGGATTTGACCGCACCTCTTCCGCAAATGGGGTGTTCAACAGCGGTACGGGCTGGGCACGAGTTGGAAACCTGAAGCCTGCCCTGGGCAGCGGTACCTCTGCCGATATGTACAGCCAGACCAGCAGTGGGCAGACTACAGTAGGCCCAATAAGCGTGGGTAGCTGCAATATACTCCCGCTAGACTATCGCACCATTGCCGATGGAAACTGGACCGATGTAAGCATCTGGGAGGTGTGGGATGTTGCTACTTCCACCTGGGTTTCGGCCAGCTTTGTGAACAACAGCTGCCTGCAGGTACAGTATCCCACCGCGCTGAGCCGCTACGTGCACGTCCGCCACAATGTGGACTACAATTTCACCATTCCTGGTGGCGTGGATCAGGTTATGATTGCCACCAATGCCCGGTTAACTGTGGCCCAGGGTATTGAATTGCGTATGGCTTTCGGATCTCAGGATGCAAACACGGTGGTGAGCACTACCTTGCCGCCGGCTGCTGCCAATCTTGTGGCCAACACGGATATCTACAACCTGGGTACCTTGGTCATTACCGGCGAGTTTGCGGTAATGAACGCGGCAAAGCTGAATAATGATGACAACAGCTTGGTGCACTACAATGGAAATACCCAAACTATGTGGGCAGGCAAGTATGGCAGGCTACAAGTAAGCAGCCCGTCGGCCTCTGTGCTGAGCAATAAGGCACTGGGCGGAGCGAACACCCGCGTGAATACGGACATCCGCTTTACGGGTGCCAAAGTGGTGTTGGGTAACCAGAACATTACCCTGGCAAATGCTGCCACCGTAAGTGGTGCTAGCCAAAGTGCCGGCTACATAGTGGCTACATCCGAGGGCTTCTGTGTATGGGAGTACGCTACAGGCGCACTGGTTGAGCACAGCTTCCCCATAGGTGGAGATGAGTACAGTCCCTGTGTCGTCAGGTTTGACAATGTAACAGGAGCCGGCACGCTGCTAGGCCGTGTGCGCGAGTCTAGGCACCCCACACTGGCCAGTGCTATACAGCGCTACTGGACGCTAGAAAGGGGAACCGTTTCCTTTGCCGGTAGCTATGTAGGCACCTTCAACTACAATGATGTGGATCTGCCCTACGTTACAACTTCACCCTCGTTGGAGCTGGATATGGTGAAAATAGCTGGAGCCTACAGCTCGGCCTACACCGAGCCCAATAACTGGAGGCTGTCTCCCACCAGTCTGGGTGTCTCTCACGACGTGAACAACAACTTGGGTTCCATCTCCAACAATGCCTTTAGTGACTTCACCTTCATGCCCGAGTTCATAACGGTGCTACCCGTGGAGAACCTGGTGCTGAACGGAAAGTGGGAAGAGGAAAACGCCCAGCTAAACTGGCGGGTAGATAGCGAGACCAACGCCTACGGCTACACCCTGCTACGCAGCCTGGATGGCACCAGCTGGACAAACGTGGCCTGGCGCTCTGCCGTAGGTACCACCAGCCAACCCGTAGCCTACCAGCATCTGGATATGGATGTGGCTTCTATGCGGGCCCCATACTACTACTACCAGGTGCAGCAGCAAGACCTGGATGGACAGATAACCCATAGCAATACGGTGCTGCTATCGCGCGGTGGGGCTAGCCTGGCAAAAGAGGACATACGCATATTCCCCAACCCCGTTGTGCGAAATCAGCAACTTAGCCTGATGCTGCAGCTGGAAGAGGCGGAGCAGGTGGAGATTGTAGTAACAGACGTACTGGGCAAACGCCTGTTTGCCGAGAGCGTGCAAGCCAGTGCCGGACAGAGCCTGCACAACCTGCGCGTGGGCACGCTGGCTGCCGGTAGCTACCATGTGCTGGTGATAACCGCCAGCAAGGTGCATACACAACGCGTAATTGTGCTGGATCAATAGAACCTTATCTCCGACTTGGGGTTTTGTTCATCCATTTTCGAAACAGAGAGGGGGCCAGTATCGGCCCCCCTCTCTGTTTGTTGGGAGGCGAGTAAATAGGGGCTGATCGCACTCTCGGGATAGCTGCTATATTTGAGGAAAATGGAAAGGAGCCGAATCCAGCTACTGCCCGAGGCACTGGCAAACCAGATAGCAGCCGGAGAGGTGGTACAGCGCCCAGCCTCGGTGGTGAAGGAGCTGCTGGAAAATAGCCTGGATGCCGGTGCCACACAAATACGCCTGGTGATACAGGACGCGGGCAAAAAGCTGATACAGGTGGTAGACAATGGCATGGGCATGAGCCCCACCGATGCTCGCATGAGCTTTGAGCGCCATGCTACCAGCAAGATCCGGAGTATAGAAGACCTGTTTCAGGTGCGCACCATGGGCTTCCGGGGCGAGGCACTGGCCAGTATAGCCGCCGTGGCGCAGGTGGAGCTAAAAACCCGTATGGCAGACGATGAGCTAGGCACCCGCCTGGACATACAGGGGGGCGAGCTGAAGGCCCAGGAGCCGACCCAAACGCCTGTGGGCACGGTGCTGAGTGTGCGAAACCTCTTCTACAACGTACCGGCACGACGAAACTTCCTGAAAAGCAATCCGGTAGAGTTTCGGCATATCCTGAATGAGTTTTACCACGCTGCGCTGAGCGAGCCGCAAGTGCAGATGGTGCTGGAAAACAACGGGCAGGTGGAGCTAGACCTGGCCCGCGCCGATAGCCTGCAGCGTATGCTAGACCTGCATAGTCCGCTGAAGAAAGAGGACCTGCTACCCATCAGCTTCGACAGCGCGCTGCTGCGTGTTTCGGGCTACATAGGCACCCCACAGGTGGCCCGCAAAAGCCGGGGCCAGCAGTACTTCTTGGTGAATGGCCGCTATATCCGCAGTCCCTATCTGCACCATGCACTCGTAACCGGCTATGCAGATACCCTGCCTGCCGAGCAGCACCCCACCTATGTGGTATGTATCGAGATTGACCCCAGCCAGGTGGACATCAATATCCACCCCACCAAGACGGAAATAAAATTTCAGGAAGAGCGGGAGGTATATGCCGCCCTGTTAGCGGCTGTGCGCATGGCCCTGGGTAGCCTGCACAGCATGCCACACCCCGAGCTGCAGGGCACGCGCGAGGGGATGGTAAACACCGAGATCTATGGGCAGCGGCCTGGCCGTAGCAGCAGCGCCCCAGACCCCACATTGGGCCAGCTGCTGCACACCCGCCAGCAGCCCGCGCCTCGGGCCTTCGACTGGGAGCAGCTGTATCCGCCCGAGCTGCGGCAGCCGGCACGCCACCCCGTACTGCCCATTACCGATGTAGACGCCATTCCGGGCCTCTTTGCCCCCACCGAGTCTCTGCCCACCACCTTTCGCATCAGCCCGCGCCTGCTGCTATACCGCCATGCCGATGGCCTGTACTACATAGACCTGGAGCGGGCACACCGGCGCATCCTGTACGAGGGTTACCTGGCGCAGGCACGGAGCGCCCCGCTGCCGGTGCAGCGGCTGCTGTATCCGCTGGCCTTCACCTTCGATGCCGAAGACTACCTGCTGCTGAAAGAGGCCCTGCCCGACCTGCAGCGCATGGGCTTTGAGCTAGCCGCTACCGACGGCCATACGCTTACCCTTAGCGGAGCGCCCTACCATGAGCAGGAGGAGGATATACGCCTGCTGCTGGAGGGGCTGCTGGCCCTGCTGAAGGAATCGGGCGAGGTAGAAGATACCGTGCGCGAAACCCTGGCCCGAAGCCTGGCCCGCCGCCAGGCCATAGGCCCCGAGGTGCACCTGACACCCCAAGAGCAGCAGCGCCTGGTGCAGGACCTGTGGCAGTGCCACCACCCTGCCTACACCCCATCGGGCGAGCCGGTATGGCACTTTGTACCCTGGGCCGAACTGGATAAGGCGCTGCAAAGGAAATAGGCCGAAAACCCCTAACTTCGCCCCATGTTTTCGCTTACCCCCATTGTCCTGAATCTGCTGATTCTGAACGGACTCTTCTACATGCTGGAGATCGCCCTGCTCAATACGGACGCGGGCCTGATCCAGTACTTTATCCTGGGAAAGGTAGACCTACTAGGCATCCGCGAGGCGGTATACGGCTTTGAAATGCCGGTACCCTTTCCACTCCATGTATCCGAGTCTACCACCGTACCCATCACCTTCGAGCCCTACCAGCTGGTTACCTACTTCTTTTCGCATTCGCCCGACAGCATAATGCACATCCTGTTCAACATGCTGGCGCTGGTATTCCTGGGCCCACAGGTGGAGCGGGTAATCGGCTCCAGGCGTTTTTTGCAGAGCTACCTGGTTTCGGGCCTGCTGGGCGGACTCTTTATTGTGTTTTTCGATCCTTCGCCCGCACCGGTGCTGGGGGCATCGGGGGCGGTATCGGGGGTGATGCTGCTTTTTGCCATGATTTACCCCGACGCGCGCATGATCCTGTTTCCCATCCCCATCCCTATCCGGGCCAAGTGGCTGATAACAGGCCTGATCGTAATATCTTGCTACTTCGTATACAGCGAGGTGCGCAACCCGGGCGCAGGAGGGGGCGTATCCCACTTCGGCCACCTGATGGGTATGCTGGCCGTATTCCTGTATGTGCAGGGCATTCGGCTATACTATCAGCTGCGGCGGTAGTAGCCGGGCACACATGCCGGGTCCGTTGGGGCTTTGCTGGCTATTAACTCCGTGTGCTGGCCATACTATTCAGTACAGCCAGCAGGAGCGTATGGGCCTTCCCATCCTATCATAAATTATAGCTGCTGTATCATACTGGCCAGGTGGCGGCGGTAGCTGTAGGGCAGCGGCTCGGCACGGCCCACCATAACTAGCATCTGTGTTTTTCCTGGCTCGGATACACCGAGCAGGCTTGCCATTTCGGCCCTTGGGGTATCCATAGCCGCATACTCCTCCAGCGACTGGCTAAGCGGATGAAAATAAATCCCTAGTTCCGAAGCTGCCAGTTGCAGGCGGGCGTAGTCTCGCCCCACCTTCAGCCAGCTAAGCTGGGTGTTGTCCTGGGTTATCCAGCTGATAAAGCCCCTGTTTTTATCTATCTTTTTTCTGTAGTCCTTCAGCACCATCTTGGTGATGCTTTCTTTATGCCACACTTCGGGCTTGTAGCCTTCTAGCTGCTTTTCGCCAATCCTTAGTTTTAATCCGGTAGTCCCGCTTGTTCGCATGTTCAGGCCGTCTCGCTTCAGGGCTATATCGTCCTTCACACGAAACCAGATGCGGGTTTCATCTCCGGTTTCATAGTTTCGCGTTTCCGTTTCGAATGCCTTATAGCACAGGTCGCCTATTTTCTTGCGCAGGGGCTCATCGGTGTACAGGGTGGTGGTAGCATGTGTTTTGCCGGCTAGTTGCAGCATTTTCTGTAGTTCATCCTGGGTTATTACCGCTCCCTTATACAGGCCACGGTTGGTCTGGCGCACAAAGAGCTGATTGTATAGGGGGCTGTGGGTGGTTTGGCTTGCTAGTTTAGTAAGGCGGATACGGGCTACGGGCTTTTTCCCAAGCTCCTCCAGGCCGTGTGCACCTGCTGGCAGTAGGTCAATATCCGTTTTGTAGCCTTCGCCCTCCATACCAATCTCCAGGTAAGCCAGGAAGCAGCCAGCCCCCATGTGCAGCTGGCGTGCGGGGGGATCCGTGGCGGTCAGCATGCGCTTTTCATCCATATACAGCAGGATGGACTGCGTATCTCGCTCTACCTCAAACTTCCAGGCCTGGGTATTGTGCGGGTTTGGGGCACTCATACCATAGGCCAGTGCCTTTAGCAGTGGGTGCTCATAGTCTGCAGGCCAGGGGCGGCGCATCTGTATGTCCTTCAGGTGCTCGCTCTCCGGCTGGGCAATGCCTGTACAGCTAGCCGCAAACGCACTCGGCGCAAGCATAGCGGCGCCCAGGGTGGTGGCCGATAGCACCACACCCCCCTTCAAGAAATCTCTTCGGTTCATAGACGGTAGGTTAAGTTCAACAAGCACCAAATAACAGCTTACCTGCCAAATCAGGCTGAATCTATGCTAAAAAATAGGGTTCAGGCGTTCTGTTTCCCTTTTTGGCGCGCTCTTAGGCGGCTCAGGTGCTGGGGGGTCATGGCCAGGAAGTCTGCCAGCATATGCAGGGGTACTAGCTGTAGCAGGTGGGGCCTGTTTTCCAGTATGTACCGATACTTCTCATCTCCGGTGGCGTACTGCAGGTATATGCGTTCGTTGCGTAGACGGATGAATTCGACTTCGAGAATCTTTCGCTCCAGTTCCTTAATTTCTGGTCTCGCTGTTTTAATCTCCTCCATCGGCTCCCGGGGTATTCGGATGAGCTTACAAGCGCCCAGAGCCTGGCAGCAATAGCGGCTAGGCGTGCCCATCACATAGCTTTCGTGATCGCTTATAAACTCTCCGTCGGTAAAGAACTGGATCGTAGCGTCCTTGTGCTCCTTTTCAAAATAGAAACGAAAACATCCCTGTACCACAAAGCCTACCGAATCTACCACCTGGCCGGCCCGCCACAGCAGGCTGCGGGCGGGCACCTCTACCAGTGTCAGCTCATTTGCCAGGTGCAGCCAGTCTGCCTCCGAAATAGCGTGATGAAGGTACATCCTTTGCCTAAGTTGTGCGAATGCAGGTTCTGTAGATTGCATATATATGGCTGGCGCAAGGTTGTGCCGCTCAAAATTAGTCATAAAGCAGGCGAAAGCAGCAGATTGGTATTACAAAGCCCGTGCCCCCCCTACCGGTGCACGACCGGTGCATTGCCATGCTTCCCCCTTTTTATTTATAGGATGGGTATCATTTTTAGGAGAAGCCTACAGGCTGGGCATGCTATAACCTTGCGGCCACGGGCTCGTTATATGGCCTTTATTTCTTATTTGCAGGATGATACAGAGTATGACCGGCTACGGAATAGGCAAAGCCTCCGACGCAGACCTGCAGATTACGGCCGAGCTAAAGAGCCTGAACAGCCGAAACGCCGAGATATACATCCGGTTGCCCCCCGCTTATTTCCACCAGGAGATCCGCCTGAAAAACCTGCTGGCAGCCCGGCTGGAACGGGGCAAGATCAGCATGGTGCTGACGGTGGAGCGCCAGGGTGCCACCCAGGGCGAAAGCCCCGTACAGGTAAACACCCCCCTGCTGAAAGCCTACTACACAGCACTGAGCCAGCTACAGCTGGAGCTGGGCGATCCGCGCCCGCTGAGCCTGGAGAGCCTGCTGGGCCTGCCTGGGGTAGTGGCCGAGCAGCGGGCCGAGCAGGTGGGCGAGGACGAATGGAAGCTGGTGCAGGCTGCTGTAGACATGGCCCTGGACAACCTGCTGGCCGAGCGAAACAAGGAGGGCGCAGCCCTGCAGCAAGACCTGCAGGCACGCATACGCCAGGTGCGCAGGCTGGCCGCCCAGGTGCCACAGTATGCGCAGGGGCGGGTAGAGGCCATACGCAGCCGCATTACCGCTGCCTTTGGCGAGCTGGGCGAAGGCCTGAGCATGAGCGAAGAGCGCCTGCAGCAGGAGCTGATCTACTACCTGGAAAAATACGACATCAATGAGGAGCAAGTGCGCCTGGCCGCCCACCTGGACAACTTTGACCAGACCCTGGACGAGGAGAAAGGCCAGGGCCGAAAGCTGCTATTCATTGTGCAGGAGCTATGGCGAGAGGTGAACACCCTAGGGGTAAAGTCCTACGACCTGCAGATTCAAAACCTGGTGGTGCAGATGAAGGACGAGCTGGAAAAGCTGAAGGAGCAACTGATGAACATTCTGTAGGACGGCCCCTGTTTTTTTGGCTAATTTGTGCGCCCAAGCCATGAAGGAAGGCCCCATCATCATCGTATCCGCCCCCAGTGGCGCAGGCAAGACCACCTTGGTGCGCGCTGTGATGAAGCAGATACCGGAGCTGATGTTCTCCGTATCGGCCACCACCCGCGCCCCCCGGCCCCACGAGCAGGAGGGGGTGGACTATTACTTCCTGTCGGTGCCCGAGTTCAAGGCACGCATAGCAGCGGGCCGCTTCATCGAGTGGGAAGAAGTGTACCAGGGCCGCTACTACGGCACCCAGCAAGATGAAGTGGAACGCATCCAGGCCCTTGGGCGCATCCCGTTATTTGAGCTGGATGCCATAGGGGGCATCCACCTGAAGCAGCAGTTTGGCACACATGCCCTCAGCATTTTTGTAAATCCCCCCAGCCTGGATATCCTGCGCCAGCGCCTCATTGCCCGCGGTACCGAGACCCCCGAGGACATAGAGCGCCGCCTGGATAAATCGGCCTACGAGCTGGCCATGGCCGATCAATTTGATGCACAAATCGTAAACGACCGGCTGGACCAGGCCACCCACCGGATGGAGACCCTCATCCGCCAGTTTACCCGCCTGTAGCACATGAAAGTAGGGCTTTTTTTCGGCAGCTTCAACCCTATCCACCTGGGCCACCTGGTTATTGCCGAGGCAATGGCAGACCAGACGGGCCTGGACCAGGTATGGCTGGTGGTATCGCCCCACAACCCCCTAAAGCCCAAAGCCCAACTGCTGAATGAGGTAGACCGCCTGCACCTGTGCGAGCTGGCACTGGCGGGCAATGAGCGGGTGCGGGCTAGCAACGTAGAGTTTGCCCTGCCCAAGCCCAGCTACACCATAGATACCCTGGGCGTGCTTAGCGCCCGCTACCCCCGCACCTCTTTCTGCCTCATCATGGGTGCCGATAACCTGGCCAGCCTGCACCGCTGGAAGAACTATGAGGCCATTGTGGCCCACTATCCCATCTACGTATATCCGCGCCCGGGGGTAGAGCTGCCAAGCGTGCACCACCCCCATGTGCGACTGGTAGAGGCACCCCTGATGGGGATTTCTGCCACGCGCATCCGCCAGCTGCTGGCCCAGGGCAGATCGGCCCGCTACCTGGTGCCCGACCCTGCCCTGCACTACATCCAATCCCGACACCTCTATGGCCATCCGTAAGCATATACCCAACCTGCTGACCCTGGCGAATGTGGCCTGTGGCACTGCCGCCGTAGCCTTCAGCTTTCCGCACCAGGGGTTTAGCCCTACCCATATCAGCCTGGCAGCCCTGCTTATCCTGCTGGCCTCCGTGTTCGACTTTCTGGATGGCTTTGCAGCCCGCAGGCTACAGGCCTACAGCGCCCAGGGCCAGGTGCTGGATAGCCTGGCAGACCTGGTAAGCTTTGGCGTAGCCCCAGGCGTACTACTCTTCAGCCTGGCCAGCAACTACCTGTATGCCAGCCCCACCGATTCCAACCAGGCCGACTGGAGCACCGCCGCGTGGCTGGCACGGCTGAGCTGCCTGCTGCTACCCACTGCGGCTGCCTGGCGCCTCAGCCGCTTTGCAGCCGACACTACCCCTCGGCCCTACTTTCAGGGCCTGCCCGCCCCAGCAGCGGGCTTGTTTGTGGCCCTGCTGGGGCTATTGTTCAACGATGCGCGGATGAGCCTGTGGTTCCTCTTCGAGGCACCCAATAATACCCTGCTGGCCTACAGCCTTATCCATCCGGCCTCGCTCTTCCTGATGAACCTGATCCTGGCGGGGCTTATGCTTAGTACCTGGCCCATGCTCTCCTTCAAGATGAAGAACCTGAGCTGGCGGCAGCACCGCTACCACCTCATCTTCCTGGGCCTGGCAGGGGGCTTGCTAGCCTGGCTGGGTGGCTTGGCTGCCCTTCCCCTGGGCCTCGGCTACCTGCTGTGCTCGCTGCTGGCGCGCAAAACCTACCGAATGCAGCCCGCCACCCCACCCGAACCCGTGCAGCATGGCTAAGTGGCTGCTGGAAGAACCCCGCTACTTTGCAGACTATGAACTGCTGGATAGCGGTGGCTTTGAGAAACTAGAGCGCTTTGGGCAGCAGGTTCTTATCCGCCCCGAGCCACAGGCCGTGTGGCAGCCGCACGGGGCCCGAAAGGATTGGGACCGGCTGGCCCACCTGCGCTTTGAGCAGCAGGGTAGCCACAAGGGCAAGTGGCACCCCCTGAAGAAGGGAGTAGCTGAGCAGTGGCAGCTGGCCTACACACACCCGCAGTACCAGTTGCGCTTTCGCCTGGGGCTAACGGCTTTCAAGCACGTGGGCCTGTTTCCTGAGCAGGCTGCCAACTGGGACTATGCCTATGCCCAGTGCCGAAAGCACACGCAGCCCCGGGTGCTCAACCTTTTTGCCTACACCGGCGGGGCTACCCTGGCCTGCCAGGCAGCAGGGGCGCAGGTAACACACGTGGACAGTGTAAAGCAGGTGGTGAGCTGGGCAAACGAAAACCTGCGGCTAAGCAAGCTGGATGGTGTGCGCTGGCTGGTGGAGGATGCCCTGAAGTATGTGCAGCGTGCAGCCCGTAAGGGCCAGACCTATGAGGGGATTATTATGGATCCACCCGCCTTTGGCCACGGCCCAAATGGGGAGCGCTGGAAGCTGGAGGACCTGGTGGATGAACTGGTGCAGCACGCCACCCGGATGCTAAACCCCGACAGGGCATTTATGGTCTTCAATGCGTACAGTATGGGTTTTTCCCCCCTTATTCTGGGCAACCTGCTGCAGAGCCACCTGCCCGCCCACAAGCTGGGCGAACTAGCCCTGGGCGAACTGGTGCTGCCAGAAACCGCCGGAAAGCGGCAGCTGCCCGCCGGCATTTTTGCCCGCCTACACTACGGGCATCCGGAGCATGCAAAGGCGGGTTCCGGGAAAAATGCCCCGCAACAACAGGGATAGACCGACATCTGGAATGGGAAATTTTAAACCATTTCGCCTGGTTCGCGTTATATACGTCGATGTTAATACAACGAACACCCCTGGGGTTTGCGTGGGAGGCACTGGTGCCGTTTATGGCCGAGCCAACTCTGCGGCTGCACTACGACAAGTACTACCCCACCTACCTGAACAAGCTGAATGCCATCCTCAAAGTGAATCCCGGGCTGCAGTCTCTGCCCATCGAAAAGATGGTGGCCCACATGCGCCTGATGCCTGCCCCCATGCGCCGTACCCTGCGTAACTGTGGCGGCGGCCACCTGAACCATAGCTTATTCTACAGTTTGCTGAAACCGGGGGGCCCCCACCCAATCCCCCCCGAGCTGGAAGCGGTACTGAATGCGCGATTTGGTAGCCTGATGCGCTTCAAGGAGGAGTTTTCTGCCGCATCGGCAGGCCGATTTGGCTCGGGCTGGTGCTGGCTGGTATATGGCCCCGATGAGCTGTATCTCTACAGCACGGCCAACCAGGATCATCCCTACATGCCGCATGTGGAGCCGGGCGGCTATCCGCTCATTGGGTTAGACCTGTGGGAGCATGCCTACCTGTTCGACTTTGGCATCCGGCGGCCAGCCTACGTGCAGGCATTCTGGCAGGTGCTGAACTGGGAAGAGGTGTACTGCCGCTACCTGGAGGCCCAGAAACTGGCATTAACCGGCGGCCTGATCCCCCCATTGACACAGGATGAGCGTGCATGCCTGCGTAAGCAGTACGCACACCAGCCAGAGGAGCTGGAGCCAGAAGAGGACTAAGCCCGCCGCGGACCAGGTGGGCAGCAAGGTACTAGAGCCTGTGCTGATCGCGGATGTAGGCCAGCAGACCCGCAGTGCTGCGGTCCAGGATGGCGTACACTTCGTCGAATGCGTCGTCGGACAGGCTGTAGGGGTCGGGCACCTCGTCGCCATCCTGCCGGGGGTCGAAGGTGCGTATCATCAGTAGCTCGCTGTCGGTCTCACGTGTCTGCCTCAGCTGCTGTACGGCCGCATAGTTCAGTACGTCCATCACCACCAGGTATCGGAATGTGCGCACATCCCTGGGCCGGATCTGCCGCGCCCGGCCGGGGATCTCCAGCCCGTGCCTGGCTGCTACGGCTATGGACCGGCTGTCGGCTCGCTCGCCCTCATGCCAGCTGCCTGTGCCCGCGCTGTCTATCTCAAACTGATGCGCCAGGCCTGCTGCTTCCACCTTGGCTCTAAACAGAACCTCGGCCAGCGGGGAGCGGCAGATGTTTCCCATGCAGATAAACAAGACACCGACCATGGCACAAAAGTAGCGTTTTCGGCCCATTTGTGCCAGCCGTGCTAGCTTAGGCATCCGATGAGCAAGGACACATCATCGGGGGTATTGAAGCTGTGGAGGCAGATGCGCACCCGCTCTTGCCCCCGGGCTACGGTGGGGCTGCGCACAGGTAGTACCTGCACGGGGGCCAGTGCCTGCAGCAGCTGGGCCATATCTCCCCCCGCCAGTACCCCAAAGATGGGGCTGTCTCCACCCACAAAGGGGCGACCACTGGCCTGTAGCGCAGCCCGTAGCCGGCCCGTGTGCACCTGTAGTAGCTGGCGCTCGGCCTCTAGCCCCGGCAGCAGCTGGTAGGCCGCCTGCAGCGTATACAGCGTGTGTGCGGGGGGCGCTGTGGTGTAGATAAAGCTACGGCAGAAATTGACCAAATAGTCTCGCAGGGTAGTGCTGCCCAGCACAATGGCCCCATGGCTGCCCAGTGCCTTGCCAAAGGTGTATACCCGTGCCAGGCACCAGGGGGCAATGGCTGGGTGTGTAGCCAGGCCGCGCCCCTGTGGGCCCAGTATTCCGTTGCTGTGGGCCTCGTCTACCACCAGGCGTGCACCGGTGCGTGCGCACAGCTGGGCCAGGGCCCCCAGGGGGGCCGTGTCTCCCTCCATGCTGTATAGGGCCTCCACCGCTATCAGCACCCGGCCTGTGCCGGGCTGCGGTACGCGTGCCAGGCGTGCCTGCAGGTCGTCCAGGTCGTTGTGCCGAAAGCGAAAGGCCTGCGCCAGGCTCAGCCGGATGCCATCGCGCATGCTGGCATGTATGTGCTCGTCGTACAGGATGGTATCTCCCCGCCCGGCCAGTGCCTGGAATAGCCCCACATTGGCCTGATAGCCCGAGGCAAACAGCAGCCCCGCCTCTGCCCCATGGTAGGCGGCTATCTGTGCTTCTACCTGCATGGCCAGCTCGCTATTGCCCGCCAGTAGCCTGCTGCCTGTGCTGCCTGTGGGCGCATCCTGGGCCAGGTGGGTGTCCCAGTCTGGCTCTGTCATACGCGGCTAATCAGGATCGATACGGCATTTCCGCCAAAACCCACGCTATTGATCAGGATGCGCTGCACCTGGTCGGGCTCGGGTGCACGCATTTCCGACTCGAAGGGCACGGGGGGCAGGGGTTCGCCCTGCAGCAGCCCCAGGGCCACCAGCAGGCTTATGCCGGCCGAGGCTCCAAAGGTGTGGCCCGTGTACCATTTGGTGCTGTAGCGTGCGGGCATAAGGGTGCCGAATAGGCGGCCCAGGGCGGCCTGTTCGGCAGAATCGCCCACACGGGTGCCCGGGGCGTGCGCCAGCACCAGGTCTACGGCATCTGGCGTGCATCCGGCATCGGCCAGTGCTGCCTGCATACTGGCGTATAGGCAGTCGCCCGTGGGGGTAATACCCGTAGCACTGGGCACCCGCTCATTGCCAAACCCCAGGCCCAGGATGCGTGCCTGTGCCCCGGCGGTCTCCGTGGTCAGGGCAAACAGGGCGGCCCCCTCGCCCAATATCATCCCCCTGGCCTGGGCAGATAGGGGGCGGCAGGGCCAGGCGGTATAGGGTGCCTCGGCCGCAGCGTAGATGCCCAGTGCCTGCATCTGCGCCACTACAAAGGGGGTAAGCGGTGCCTCGGCCCCCCCGGCCAGGAAGCGGCTGACCATGCCGGCCCGCAGCCAGGCCACGGCATTGGCCAGGGCAAAACCAGCACTGCTACAGGTGATGCTGTGCGAAAAAACCGGGCCGTTGGTGGCCCCCAGCTGCTGCGCCAGCAGGGCCGCCAGCTGGCCCGCAGTGGTGGAAGGCGAAGCCTGTGAATGCGTATAGCCCTGGTCGATAAACTGCCGGTGGTGATACTCCAGCTGCTCGGTAGCACCCCGTGCGCTCCCTACGTTTATGCCCATGGCCGTGCCAGGTTCCCAGCCTGCGGCTGCCATGGCAGTCCGGGCTGCCAGCAGGGCCAGCAGGGCCGATCGGTCTGCCCGCGCCAGGGCGTGCGCTGCACGCAGCTCGGCCAGCTGGGCCGCCCTGTGTGGGCCCAGCTGCACTACCGAAACCCCCAGGTGCACATCTGCCTCGGGCTGTGTGCCATACAGCCCGCCGGCACCTACTATGTAGATTCCTGTTCCGCTTGCCATTTCTCCCAGGTACTCTCTACCCGGGTGCAAAGGTACTAGCTTTGGCGGTTTATGGGCGCCCTTGCTGCCTGCTATGTGGGCTTACCCATGTTTGCAAAATCGCGTGCGGATTTGATCGGCTTTGTGTACTTTTGCCCCGATAACTAATTGATAAAGCCATGCGTTTGAATTTAGCAAATCTGATGGGGGTAGCTATGCTTGTGGTACTGGGCCTGCCTGGTAGCGGTGCCTATGCGCAGAAGCAGCGAACCAAGGCAGAGCCCACACCTGCCCCGGCGGCCACATCAGCCCCAAGTAGCCGGAGCGAGCACATGCAGGTGTACAGCCTGGCGCGTTCGTACAACGACTTTCGGGCAGCGGCCAATGCCCTGTACTACGAGATAACCGCCCAGCCTGACAACATGGGCCTGAAGGACTCCCTCTCTGTGATGTTCTTCGCCATGGGGGCAAACCTGCAGGCCATCACCGTGGGTAATGAAGTGCTGGCCCAGCAGCCCGAAAACCAGCGTGTACTGGAGATTGTGGCTGTTTCGTACCAAAACATTGGAGCCGTAAAGGAGGCCCTGGATCATTATGAGCGGCTCTATAAACTGAGCGAATCCGCCTACCACCTGTACCAGATTGCGGTAATCCAGTATAGCCTGAAGCGCATGTTTGAGTGCGAACAGAGCCTGCAGCAGCTCCTCAATCACCCCCAGGCCGATGCCCAAAAGGTGCTGATTACCCTGGAGCAGAACCGGCAGCAAGAGGTGGTGGTAAAGGCAGCCGCCTACAATGTGCTGGGCGTGCTGCAGCGCGAGGCGGGAGACCTGGAAAAAGCCACGAAAAGCTTCGAGCAAGCCCTCGCCCTGGATAAGGACTTTGTCCTCCCCAAGGCTAACCTGGAGGATATGCAGAAAGCACCGAAGAAATAACGAGCATGAGGTTAAGCCGGATTCTACTTCTGTGCCAGCTGGCCCTGCTGCCCGGCGGGGTGGCTGTGGCCCAGTATGCGTGGGTACACCTGGCCGACAAGCAGGGAAGCACACTGGTACCTGCGGACTACTTCAGCCCGCAAGCCCAGCTGCGTAGGCAGCTGCTGGGCCTGCCAAGCCATGCGTATACCGACCTGCCCGTGCGGGCAGATTACCTGCAGCAGGTATCGGAGCGTGTGGATACGGTGTACTATGCCAGCCGGTGGCTGAACGCCCTGGCAGTGCGTGCCACAGAGGCCCAGCTGGCAGCCCTGGAGCAGCTGCCCGGTGTGCGCCTGGTAGACCGCTACCAGCTGGTGGCCGAGGCACAGCCCGCAGCACTTGGGGCCCGTATGAGTAGCCAGGTGGGCGCTATGGGCGATGATAATGAGAAAGCTGAGGCCTACCGGGCCTACCAGATGCAGCGCCTGGGCATGGATAGCCTGCGGGCGCACGGCCTGACAGGCAAGGGCGTTACCGTTGCGGTGTTCGACGCAGGCTTTCCGGAGGTAAACAAAGCTCCGGCTTTCTCGCACATGCGCATACTGAAAACCTGGGACTTTGTGGAGAGCACGGAAAATGTGTATGACCATAACGACCATGGCACCATGGTACTGAGCTGCATAGGCGGTATGGCAGCCAGCAAGCCCATTGGTCTGGCTACGGAGGCAAGCTTCCTGCTGGCCCGTACGGAAAAGGCCGTGGGAGAACCCTTTGAGGAGGAGGTGTGGTGGATGCAAGCTGCCGAGTGGGCCGACAAGGAAGGGGCCGACATAATCAGCAGCTCACTGGGCTATAACCGGCCCCGCTACCATCCGAGCCAGATGGATGGACGCAGCAGCTACGTGAGCCGGGCAGCCAATGTAGCCGCCAGCAAAGGCATATTGGTCATCAATGCTGCCGGAAATGAGGGCAGTAATAGCTGGAAATATCTGATAACACCTGCCGACGCAGACAGTGTGATGGCCGTGGGCGGCACCGACCCTACTACGGACTATGCCATTGGCTTTACCAGCTATGGCCCCACTGCCGATGGCCGGCTGAAGCCAAACGTATGTGCACCCGGCCATACTGCGGTGTACAATGGCGAGGAGCTGACCCTGGCATACGGCACCAGCTTTGCCGCGCCGCTGGTGGCGGGCTTTGCCGCATGTGCACGCCAGTACCTGCCCGGGTTGACGGCTATGGAGCTGAAGGCACGCATTGAGCGGACCGGGCACCTGGCGCCCTACTACGACTATGCCCACGGCTATGGCATACCGCAGGCACGCAAGCTGCTGCACGAAAATGCGCAGCCCGACACCACCGTGCGCATCCGGGTAAATGAGTACACAGAGGGTAAGCGCAAAGGCAAAAAATATCAGGAGGCCTACGCGCTGCTGGATCGGGTGCTACTCCCCGGAACTGACCAGCCCGGTATGATTTTTTACCACGTAGCCGACCAGGCAGGGGTACTGAAGGCGTTTTTTGTGGCACAGGTTACCGGTAAGGGTGTCATCAAGCTGAGCATCAATACCTACGATGCCAACTACCGCCTCGATCCTCAAACAGATGTTATTCGCTTCCATTATGAAGGTTTTACCCAAGCACTCCCCATCGGTCGGCATGATTAAGCCGGTTCTCATCCTGTTTCTGGCACTATGCGGTCCGGCGGCTGTAGGCCAGACCATTGTGCTGAGAGAAATTGTTCGCCTGCCAGACAGCGTGGACAATGAAGACGGACAATATAGGGCAAGTGGATCCCATTTTCTGGTGTCGAATTTTGGCTTCGGCTTTACCTACGGGGGTACCAGCGGGAACATCGAGGTAGACCCTACCAGTCGGGTTAGCCTGCATTATGGTCTGCAGTATCAGCTCCGCCACTTCTCTCGTCTCAGCAGCCTGTATGGCCTGCGCATAGCCACCACAGGCTACCGCTTTAATGAGGAGAAGAGCGAAAAGGTGTTTCCGGATTCCGTCGACTATCGAAAGCAAACGCTAAACCATGTAACCCTGGAACCCACCTTGGGCTTGCGTATTCACCTGAAGAAGCCCGATGAACAAAAGCTGGGAGCCTACCTGGATCTGGGTGCTTCGGCCCTGCTTACATTGGGCAATCGCCTGGTTACCCGCTTTGAGGATCCGCGAAATGGGAACGACATAGTAACACGGCGCGATATGCGCTTCTATCAGTCCACCTGGCTGAATTATGCTTTTTGGGGCCGCCTGGGCTGGAATGCTGTTTCGGTACACGTGCTCTACCGGCCCGAGGATCTATTCGATCAGGATGAGCTACCCGTTCAGCTGCCGAAGTACACGGTTTCGCTGGACTTCCTGATTGGTGCGGACGGCGACTAATCTTTCCGATAGGTGTGCACTTTCTGTGCTGTGCCCTAGTGGGTTGCTTTGCATTTTCCAGATGCATGCAAGCGCATAGGAAGTTTCCTTTTATCACTAGCTAACTTAAGCCCGGAGTGTGTGAGGACTTTTTGGTATCCGATCCTGTAGGGGGTATTTTCCTTAGCAGTGCGCTTTTTCTATCCCAGTCTTCAGGAATGTGCAGCAGCGCAGTTCTGGAACCGCCTACGCTACATACCCCGTCTAGGGAATAAAGAGGGCTGAAGGAAAGTTTGCCGCCCAGTGTGATGCTGATTTACGACCTCTCCGCATGGGGCAGCCTGCGCGGGTAGGTACCGCTCCGTACTAAGGCCGATTCTTGCCTAGTCTTGCGCAATGGAGTGCTGCTCCTTTACCTTCTTCTGTATCTCCATCAGGCCGTGGATCACCACCTCGGGTCGGGGCGGGCATCCGGGCAGATACACATCTACAGGCAGGAAGTTATCGCAGCCCTGCACTACGCCATACACGCGGTGCATACCGCCTGTGCTGGCACAGGCCCCCATGGCCATACACCACTTTGGGTCGGGCATCTGGTCCCACACACGCTTGATGGCGTGGACCATCTTGTAGGAGCACCAGCCAGCCACGATCATCAGGTCGGCCTGGCGAGGCGAGAAGCGCATTACCTCGCTACCAAAGCGGCTTGCGTCATACTTTGGGCCGGCAAAGGCCATCATCTCTATCGCGCAGCAGGCCAGGCCCATGGGCATAGGCCACATCGCATTGGCGCGTGCCCAGTTGGTCAGGGCATCCACGGTGGTGGTTACAAATCCGTTCTGTGCGAGTGCTTTTTCCAGTCCCATGTTCCTCTTTTATTTTTAGTAATACAATGGAAATGCTTGTTTGGTTTAGGTGCCGGCCTCCCCGGGTCTATGCGTTGTGGGGTGGGATGTTGCAGGGCTAGATTCTATACCACTTCTGCTCTTTTCACCACCCGCTGGCAGTGGCTAGTCCCAGTTGAAGCCGCCCTTTTTGTAGAGGTATATGTATCCCACAAACAGGATGAGTACAAAGGCACCCATCTCCAGTAGCGGGTATAGGCCAAACATGGCGGTCAGCTCCTTGTACTGCACGGCCCAGGGGTACATAAAGATCACCTCGATATCGAATATAATAAAGAGCATGGCTATCAGGTAGAACTTTACGCTGAAGCGGTCTCGGGCGCTACCTATGGGGTCCATGCCGCTCTCATAGGGCATCAGCTTCTTGTAGTTGGGCCTGCGTGGCCCCAGCAGCTGGTGCAGGATGGGTAGCGCAAGGCCCAGCAGGGCCGCTACGGCGAACATGACTACGAAGCCTAGATAATCCTGTAGCATAGGGGTAGGGTAATGATTGCAAAGCTATCGGCAATCGTGCAAATAGACAAGCATTTTTGTTTCATAAAACGGAAGATCCAGGGGCTGAGTGAGGGGGAACAGCTGGTACTGGCAGCCCGCCTCCTCCAGTTCGCCTCGAAAGTCGCCTCCTTTCAGGTACAGGATTCCGCGATCCAGGTTTCCGGGCCTGGGCTCGGTGGCCGTCAGTGGGGGTTTTAGGTGGGGCTTGGCCAGCTGTACAAAGGCGGGAAGACGGGTAACGGCCCTGCCCAGCACATAGTCGTAGCGTGCGGGGTGCTGCTCGGCGCGGCCCCATATAGCCTGCACATTGGCCAGGCCCAGCTGCTGGGCCATGTCTCTTACCGCGTCTATTTTTTTGCCTATGCTGTCCAGTAGGGTGAACTGCACCTGCGGGAATAGCAGGGCCAGGGGTAGGCCTGGCAGGCCGCCCCCGCAGCCTATGTCTAGCACCTGTGCGCCTGGTGCCGGCTGCCAGTATAGTGCAATAGACAGGCTGTGTAGCAGGTGGCGTTCGCTCAGGTTTTCCGCATCCTTGCGGCTCACCAGGTTTACGCGGGTGTTCCAGTCCAGAAAAGCAGTGGCTAGCTGACCCAGCTGCTGCAGCTGTGTCTCTGTCAGGCTGGGCAGGTAGCGCCCCAGGTCATTCGGTTGCATAGATGCGGGCATTAAAAAAGGCCGCCCAAAGCTGGCGACCTTTTCTTTTTGGTTCTGTTTTGGCCCAGGTTACAACAGGATTCCAGGTGTGCCTAGTTCTTGCTGAGGCTCATTACGGTCTCTACAGAAGTGAGCACGCGCTCGATCTTTACGCTCTGCACATCCTCCAGCCTACGCAGGCCGGTACGCTCCACCTCGCGGATGATATCCAGGTGGTTGATGATTTGGCGCAGTTCCAGTTGTGCCTGACCATCCTGTAGCTTACAGTGGGTCATTTCGGTATTCAGGAAACGCTTTGCCAGGAAAATGCGGTCTTGGAGTTCTTTCACGTTCATATCTACAGATAAAAAATTCGATAACTACTCGTAAGAGGAAACAAATATAACAACTTTTTAACCCAGATTCAATGTGAGCGCTGTTAATAGTCCTGAATATTACGTGAATGTTATATGAACGTGCGGTGCATTTTAGGGCAAAACGACCGGGTATCCCGGCTCGGCTCCGTGTTTTGCCATACGGCTCAGCTTGGGCCGCAGGAGCTGCTTGCGTAGGGGGCTTAGGTGATCGGTAAACAGGACGCCGCGTATGTGGTCATACTCGTGCTGAAACACACGTGCAGCCAGTCCGGTTAGCTGCTCATGCTGGGGCTGGAAGTTCTGATCCAGGTAGCGCACCTCAATGTCGGGCTGGCGGTGCACGGTTTCGCGTATGCCGGGTATGCTCAGGCAGCCTTCCTGAAAGCCCCAGGGCTTTCCGCTTTCATGCACCAGTTCCGGATTGATTACCACCCGGCGGTAGGTTTTCAGGAAGGTCTGCTCTTCTGTGTCCTCGGTACTCTCCGCCATGGCAGCGGCATCCACCACGAAGAGCAGCAGGTCTTGGCCTATCTGTGGGGCTGCCAGGCCTACGCCGCTGGCATGATACATGGTTTCGAACATGTTGTCGATCAACTGCTGTAGGCCGGGCATATCGGCCCCTACAGGGCGGCCCTGCTTGCGCAGTACTGGCTGGCCGTATAGGGTAATGGGTAGGATCATAGTTTATTGTTATTGAAGAAAATCCTGAAGCAAGATGGTGGCACTGATGCTGTTTTCCAGCATTTTATCCTGTTTCTGTTTCCGGCTGGCCTGCCCGGCATGCAGGGCCTGTTTGGCCAGCTTGCTCGTAAATCGTTCGTCTCGCAGGTGCAGCTGCACCTGGGGATACTCGGCCTGGAGGCGCGCTGCCAGTGCCCGTACCTGTTCGGTGATATGGGTGTCACTTCCGTCCATACGCGTGGGGTAGCCCAGCACAAGGGTGTCTACCTCTTGTGCTATCAGCCGCCGCAGCTGGGCATCCAGCTCGCGTGTGTGGCAGGCCGGCAGGGGCGTGGCTATCAGCCGCAGCGGGTCTGTCCAGGCCAGGCCGGTGCGCTTTTCTCCGTAGTCTATGGCCAGGGTACGCGGCATTGTGTGTAGGCTGCGGGCCGGCTGTATTGCCCACCGCGCTTTTGCAAAGATAGGCAGGCAAGGGCGTATCTGCGCTATTCTGGCACTAGCGTGGCCCTACAGGCGGCTCAGCAGGTCGGCTTTTTTCTCTTCGTACTCCAGCAGGTTTAGCCGCCCATCCTGAAAGCGCTGGGCCAGCAGGTCGATGGTGCGCAGCACTTCATCGCGTATCTCCAGCCACTGTACGGCCTCGGGGCTGTAGCCCGCATAGGTTTTGGGTGCCGCATCTTGCAGCAGGCTGTCTGCCTGGGGTGCATAGATCAGGTGGTCAAAGAAATCGGCCAGTAGCCGGGCATCTGCCTCGCTGTCGCAGCGGAAGTCTACGCCCGTCAGGTTTCCGCTGCTCATGTTTACCTGAAACTGTAGCACTTTGCCTTCGTGGCCAACGCCGCGCAGGTCCTGCAGGGCAAACTGACCCCGGGGGTGGTGGCAGTGTGTGGGCGTGAGCACCAGGCTGCCGCTGCTGCCCACCAGGCCGCCATAGCGGTAGAAGGCTTGTATCTCCTTCTGTCGTAGCCGGGTATAGTCATTCAGCACCTTGGCCAGGGGGCCATTGGGCAGCTGGGGCTGGCGGTACAGGCCGCGCTTTTCATCCAGGGGGAATTTACGTGCGATGAGGTCGCTAAACTCGGGTGTGTTCATAGAACC
The DNA here is from genome assembly GCA_021300195.1 of Bacteroidota bacterium. Lineage (NCBI taxonomy): Bacteria > Pseudomonadati > Bacteroidota > Bacteroidota bacterium. The sequence continues at coordinate 30,414 of JAJTIE010000029.1, forward strand.
AGGGAAGCTTTGGGCGTTGGGATGGAAAGAGCCGGAATATACGCCAAATGGACATCGTGCCCGCCAGCAGGGGAACAGAAAAAGTGGGCGGGCTAATAGGTACGGCCCTTCCAGCGCACCCGGCCCGAAAAAGGGAAGTATAGCAGATACACAATCAGGTTTAGGGCCAGGTAGGGCTGGTAGAGGGGGAATAGCCACAGCAGACGCAGCTGCCGCAGGCGCACAGCTGCTGCCAGCAGCAGGGCCAGGTCTGCCAGGGCCTTGCCCACCAGCAGGGGCAGCCACACAGCCACGGGCAGCAGTACGGCCCCCAGCAGCAGGGCCAGGTGGCAGCCGCTGCTAAGGCCAAAGCTGGCCAGCGCATAGCGGGGGCCAGCCTGCCCACCCCGAAACCAGCGCTTGCGCTGGGCAAGCAGGGTGCCGAGGCTGCGGATGGGCTGGCTGCGCACCAGCAGCCAGGGGTGCATCTGCCAGCGCAGGCGGTAGCCCAGGGGGCGCACGGCCTCCCACAGCTTGTAGTCCTCGGTAAGGCTGAAGGGGATGTGCGCATAGCCGCCCGTCTGCCAGTACACGCTGGTGCGTATGGCCATATTGTTCCCTACGGGGCTGATGGGTAGGCCCAGGTCATTGAATCCCTTCATCAGGCTGATGCCCATTAGCCAATCTAGTGCTTGTAGCCGGGTGCCCAGGCCACGCCCCTGTACCAGGGTGGCCGCTGTTACCATACCCGTGCCCGCATCTGCAAAGCCCGCTGCCAGGCGTGCTGCCCACTGGGGTGGGTGCACCACATCGGCATCGGTAATGAGTATTAGCTCGCCCTGTGCGTGCGGCGCCAGCTGGGCCAGTACATTCTGCTTGCCCCCCTGGCCTGGCAGGCAGGTAGTTATGGCGTGGTAGTGCAGCTGTGCATGCTGCGCGGCATAGTGCTGCACAATCTGCGCCGTATGGTCCGTACTGGCATCATCGCCTAGGTGTATGTCCAGCAGCTGGGCGGGATACTGCTGCGCCAGCAGGCTCTCCAGGCAGGCGGCTATGTTTGCCTCCTCATTTCTGGCTGCCACCAGGATGCTGAGCTTCCGGCTGTAGTCTGGCTCCTCCACTTCTATCCGGCGCAGCAGCACCCCCGCCAGCACCAGCTGGTGCAGTACATAGGCCCCCACCAGGCCCAGCAGGATCCACCCGAAAACTACCAGCATGGGGTAGGGGTGGCGGTGTACAGGGGTGGGGCAGCTACTGCCATCAGGTCAGGGCTATGGGTTTCAGGTTCTGTGCCTGCAGGTAGTCCAGCAGCTCGGGCAATAGGGCCCGTAGCTTTACGGCACACTTCACGCTGTCGTGCAGCACAATGATGCTGCCCGCGCGGGTATGCCGCATCACGGCATCCAGGCAGTCGCTGGCACTGTAGCGGGGGTCAAAGTCGCGCGCCAGCACATCCCACATCACGATCCGGTACTGGCGCTGTATGGCCCACTTGGCAGGGATGTTCAGCTTGCCATACGGGGGGCGGAAAAGCTGGGCCTGCTGGCCTGTTACCCGCTGGATGATGCGCCGGGTGCGCGCCAGCTCCATCAGGTATTGGCGGGGGCCGGTCTTCCAGCCATTTGGGTGGTGGTAGGTGTGGTTGCCCAGCTGGTGGCCTTCGGCCACAATCTGCCTGGCCAGCTCGGGGTACTTGGCTACCCGGTGGCCCACCACAAAGAACGTGGCCTTGGCGCCGTAGGCACGCAGCACCTCTAGCACCCAGGGGGTGATGCCCGGCGTAGGCCCATCGTCAAAGGTAAGATAGACAGCCCCCGCGCTGTGTGGCTGCCGCCACTGCATGCGCGGAAACAGGTGCTGAACCCACAGGGGAGTGTGCGTGACAGACATGGACTAAATGTACGAATTTGCCCCCGTGCTGCAAAGCGGGAAAAGAATGTGCGGGTGTTTTGATTTCTGGTGAAACCAAATGCGATGCAGGCATCGTTTATTCCGGTATGAAAACAGTACTTTCGTTCGTTGCTCTTGGGGTGATCCTTGCCCTTATGCCTGGGGGTAGTGCCTTTGCCCAGGTAGAAAAAATGTACTACAAGGAAATAGCCAAGGAGCTGCACAAGCCTGGCGACAAGATAAAGGTGGTGAACCTGTGGGCTACCTGGTGCAAGCCCTGTGTGGCCGAGCTGCCGTACTTCGATGCCTATGCCCAGGCCCATGCCGACGAGATAGAGATGGTGCTGGTGTCGCTAGACTTCCCCGCAGACCAGGATTCTCGCCTGCCCGCCTTTCTGGAGAAGAAAGGCATAAAAAGCAGGGTGATTGCCGTAAGGGATACAGACCCGAATGACTGGATACCCCTGGTAAATCCTGGCTGGCAGGGTGCCATCCCGGCCACCTATATTGTGGACAAGAAGGGCAAGATTGTGGCCTTTCATAGCGCCAGCCTACAGGAAAAGGAGCTGGATGAGCTGGTAAAAAAACATCTGAACTAGAATCTGCATTGAGCTGTTCAGTACAACAAAAAAGCTAACCATGAAAACACTGATTCTGATGATAGCGGCCATGGGCGCACTTGCCTATGCCGGCCCCGGAAAGGGCTACCAGGTAGGCGACAAGGTGCGCGACTTTGAGCTGGAAAATGTGGATGGCAAGCTGGTGAAGCTGGCCGACTATGGCGACAAGAAGGCCCTGGTCGTGATCTTTACCTGCAACCACTGCCCCTACTCCAAGGCATACGAAAATCGGATTATCCAGCTACAGAAAGAATATGGAGAGGTGGCACCCGTGCTCGCTATCAACCCAAACGCCCCAACGGTGGAGGATGATAGCTACGAACAGATGAAGACACGTGCCAGGGAAAAAGGCTTCACCTTCCCCTACCTGCTGGACGCAGACCAGGCTGTCGCACAGCGTTTTGGCGCAGAGCGTACCCCCCACACCTACCTGCTGAAGCGGGTGGGAAAAGAGTGGGTAGTGGCCTACACCGGTGCGATAGATGACAACGCCGGAGATGAGGAAGGTGTGCAAAAAACCTACCTGGCCGATGCCATAGAGGCCGTAGCCGCCGGAAAAGCACCCGAGCAACCTAACACAAAAGCCATAGGCTGCACCATAAAGTGGCAGTAGGCTCTGCCTAATTTGTGTACAAATGCAAAAGGGGGCGCAGGCTCCCTTTTTTGTGTTTCTAGCTGGTAGCAGGCCAATGCTGGGCGTGCCGAAGACAGGCGGTAGCGCATGCCTACACAACCTGGCCAACGGAGTTTGTACGCTATTCGTATATTTACGCTAGTGGCAAAGAAAATCGCTCCCCCCAAGTCTACTCCTGTTTTCCGCGAGCGGCGCTCCTGGTCAGGTGTTAGTGGTTTTTTTCAGCAGCGGCCCCGCCTGGCGCGTGTGTTTATGCTGGTGGCCTTTGTGCTCGCTGTGGCCCTCATTTTTCCCCGCTATGGCTACCTTGGGCACGACTACAGCCTGGGCAAGCCCTGGCAGGAAGAGGATCTGATAGCGCCTTTTGACTTTGCCATTATGAAAAGCCCCCGCGTGCTGAATCAGGAAAGGCAGCAGGCGCTAGCCGGTGCATATGCCGTATTTCTGCTAAATCAGCCCCAGCTGGCAGAGAACCGTGCCCGGCTTGAAAATTACTTCGACCAGGCAGCCCAGATCAACATACAGGCACTGGAGCGAGGGCCCGACTCCATTCGATACCGCATTCAGCGCGAGCTGCGAAACCTGCGCCCGCATACCAATGCCAATACCCTGGTGCTGGTGCAACACCAGTATGGGGGGCTGCCAGCACTAAAGAAACGAGCGCTGGAGATCTATGACCGAATCTACCAGCTGGGTTATATAGACAGGAGCCCCGACGAAATACAAAGCCCCATGGTGAGCCTGCGCAGTACTGTAAGCCAGGAGATGGTGCTGGACAAGAAAGCACTGATAAGCCCGGCCAGCCTGCCCCTGCTGCTACAGCAGGAGACCCAGAACCTGAGTGCCCACGCGGCCGAACTGGTGCGCAATGCCCTGGCCAAGTGGGCCGAGCCTAATTACCTGTTCGACCTGCACCTGACACAGGAGGAGCAGGCCAATGCTCTCCGCTACGTAAGCCCCATCTCAGGAAAAATAGAGAAAGGACGGGTGATTATACGCCACGGAGAAATTGTAACCCCTACTGTAGACCGGCAGATACGCAGCCTGTATGACGTGAAGTACCACAAAATGGACTTTGCCAACTATCTGGCTACCCTGCTGGGCCAGATTATCCTGCTCAGCCTCCTGGCGGCTATTATGATCTTCTTCCTGCGCATCAACCGCCGAGAGATACACCGACGCACCAAGCGGGTAAGCATGATTTTCTTCATCTTCTTCCTCATGGTGCTGATCCTGTCGGCCATGAATGGCATGTCCGCCTACATAAGCGATACGTACGAAATCAACCTGCTGTACCTGGTGCCCCTTAGCATGGCAGCCATCATGCTTACCGTTTTTTTCGACGATCGGGTAGGCTTTCTGGGCAATATCCTGATAGCCAGCATGGCGGCTATTGCAAACCACAACAACTTCGAGATCTTCTTCGTCCAGTTCATAGCCGGCTCGGTAGCCGTATTCAACCTGAAGTTCCTGCGCAAGCGCCAGCAGTTCTTCCTCACCACCGGCTGGCTACTGCTGGCCTACACGTCTGCCTACCTGGCTTATCAGATCTATTTGAAGAGTGGGTTTAGCTCGGTAAACTACCAGAACCTGGTGCTCTTTGTGGTCAATGCCTTTTTTACCCTGGCTACCTATCCGGTCATCTACATCTTCGAGCGGCTATTCAACCTGTCGAGCGACCTCACGTACATGGAGCTGCTGGATACGGACCACCCCCTGCTGAAAGACCTGGCCATAAAGGCCCCCGGCACCTACCAGCACAGCCTGCAGGTGGCCAACCTATCCGAAGAGGCGGCCAAGAAAATTGGCGCAAATGCCCTACAAGTGCATGCCGCTGCCCTGTTTCACGACATAGGCAAAATCTATCAGCCCGAGTACTATACCGAGAACAAGGGCAGCGGCCCCAGCCCACACACCTTCCTGGAGCCACGGCAGAGTGCACAGATCATCATTAGCCACGTAACCCTGGGCGAAACCCTGGCCCGCGACTACCGCCTGCCCGAGGAGATGATCGACTTCATCCGCACCCACCATGGCTACAGCCGGGTAGAGTTTTTCTACCACAAATACATGAAAGACAACCCCGAGCAGCGGGGAAACAAAGTAATAGAGCGAGAGTTTCGTTATCCTGGCCCCCTGCCTACTACAAAGGAGCAAGCCATTGTGATGATAGCCGATAGCTGCGAGGCCGCCGCCCGTAGCCTGGATAACCCCACCAAGGAGGCGCTGGAAGAGATGATAGAGCGCATAGTGAACAGCAAGATAAACGACAACCAGCTGATACTGGCCAAGATAACCTTTAGAGATCTGACGATCATCAAGCGGGAGATCCTGCGCATTCTATCCAGCGTGTATCACCACCGGGTGAAGTACCCCGACCAGCAGCCTGCCGAGCAACCTGCCTAGGCCAGATCCTCTCGCGCTTACCAGCCCCCCCACGCCCATGCCCCATTCCGGCCCCAAGGCAGCGTATGCCGCACTCGTGCAGCCAGACACCCTCCTCTTTATGCAGCCACGCTGGCTGGACGCGGTGTGCCAGTGGGAGGCTGTGGTGGCTAAGGACAAAGGGGGGATGGCAGGCCTGGCCGTGCCCCGCATGCGCCGCTGGGGGCTGAGCCAGGCCGACAGGCCGCCGTTTACCCCCTACCTGGCCCCCGTCTTTCAGCCTGCCGATGGCACAGAAGCCAGCCGTGCATCCCGGTGCCAGGCCCAGCTGGTGCTGCAGCTGCTCAGCCAGCTCCCCCCCCGCGCCCGCTATCAGTTTCTGTTGCCCCCGGGCATGCCTGGCCTGGCCTTTCACCACGCCGGCTTTGGGCTCCACACCCGCTATACCTACCGGCTGAGCCTACAGGTGCCCGAGGCGCAACTGTGGAGCCAGCTGAAGAGCGAGCTGCGTACCCAGATACGCAAGGCTGAGCGCCAGCACCTGCTGCTGAATGTGGAGCCCAATCTTGCCGATTTTGGGGCACTGCTACAGGCATCGGATAATGCGGTGGCCGAGAAGGCGCGTGCCCTGCTGCCTGCCCGTGTGCTGGCGCTGCCAGGCGTGCACCGGCTGCTGATGGCCTACGATGCCCTGGGCACCCCCACTGCCTGTGTGCTACTGGTGCACGATGCCCATACGGTGTACCTGAACTACAGCTGTATCCGCAGCGCGCGGCAGGATACGGGCGTAAACGCCTGGCTACACTGGCAGGCCATACGCTGGGCGCAGGCTGCGGGCTATGCGTACTTCGACTTTGAGGGTAGCATGCTGCCTGCCGTAGGCCGCTTTTACGCACAGTTTGGGGGCGAACTGTGCCCCTACCTGCTTGCCACCCGGGCGGCGCACCCCCTTATGCGCCTGCGGCAGGCACTGGCTATACTGGGTGTGTAGGCCTGCGGTGCCTACAGGATGTAATGGCTCAGATCTTTCTGCTGCATTAGCCTGTCCAGTTTGGCTGCCACAAAGCCCGCATCGATGGTAAACGCGGGCGTGGGATCCAGGTCGGGCACCTGAAATAGAATGTCGTCCAGCAGGTTGCTCATCATGGTGTGCAGGCGGCGTGCACCGATGTTTTCCACCTCCTGGTTTACCTGAAAGGCAAAGCGAGCCAGGGCCTCGATGGCATCGGGCTGAAAGCGAATGCTCACCCCCTCGCTCTGCAGCAGTGCCTGATACTGCCGGGTGAGGGCATTCTGCGGCTGCGTCAGGATCTGCACAAAGTCTGCCTCTGTCAGGCTCTCCAGCTCTACACGTATCGGCAGGCGGCCCTGTAGCTCGGGTATCATGTCCGAGGGTTTGCTTACATGGAATGCCCCTGCTGCGATAAACAAGATATGGTCGGTATGCACGGTGCCATACTTGGTGTTCACCGCCGATCCTTCAATGATGGGCAGCAAATCTCGCTGCACTCCCTCGCGCGATACATCGGGGCCACCCCCACGTGCACCGCCTCCGGCCACCACTTTGTCTATCTCGTCTATAAAAATAATGCCACTGTTCTCAGCCCGCGCAATAGCCGTGCGCTGCACGCTTTCCATGTCTATCAGTTCCTGGGCCTGCTCCTCTGTCAGCAGCTGGCGGGCCTCTGCGATAGGCACTTTGCGTAGCTGTGTTTTTCGGGGCATCATATTGCTCAGCATATCCTGCAGGCCATCCAGGCCCTCCACTGCCCCGCCCCCCATGATCTGCACCTGGGGTTGTGGTGCCTTCAGCTCTATCTCTATCTCGCGGGTGTCCAGCTCGCCTTGTCGCAGCTTTTCTCGAAACTTTTCGCGCGTTCGTTCATTCAGCTCTGCATCACTGGCCCGGCCGGGATCAAAGGCGCGATCGGCAGGCTGGGTAAGCCCTATGCTTGGCCCCGTGGGGCGCATGGGGGGGATCAGCTTGTCCAGGATGATTTCTTCGGCCAGCGTGGCGGCTTTTTCGCGGCATTTGGCCTTTTCCTCTTCGCGCACCATGTTTATGGAGAACTCCACCAGGTCGCGCACCATGCTCTCCACATCCCGGCCCACATAGCCCACTTCGGTAAACTTGCTGGCCTCCACCTTGATAAAAGGTGCCTGGGCCAGCTGTGCCAGCCTGCGGGCTATCTCGGTCTTGCCCACGCCAGTGGCGCCTATCATCAGGATGTTGTTGGGCATAATCTCGCGCTGCAGCTCTGCCGGTGCCTGCATACGGCGCCAGCGGTTTCGCAGGGCAATGGCCACCGCCTTCTTGGCCGCCTTCTGGCCAATGATGAAGCGGTCCAGCTCGGCCACAATGTGGCTGGGTGTTAGTGCCTTATCCATTCTGGCAGCAGGTTGTTCAGCCAGGCAGGGTGCCCAGCAGGGTGTCTATCACTTCCAGGCCTTTGTCCAGGTCTTCGCGGGTGATGGTGAGGGTGGGGCGGAAGCGGATGCTGCGATCGGCGCAGCCCAGAAACAGTACATTGTGCTGCATGCCCTGGGTGATGAACTGATCTCGCAGGTGGCGATTCGGCAGGTCGAAGGCCACGATCAGCCCACGGCCTCGCACATTGGTTACCCCCTTGTGCCTGGCGGCCAGTAGCTGCAGTTGGTCCGTAAAGTATTGGCCCTGTAGTGCCACGTGGTCCAGCACCTGGTCTGCTTCCATTACCTTCAGGATCTGCGAGGCCCGCACCATGTCTACCAGATTGCCCCCCCAAGTAGAGTTGATGCGGCTGGGCACGCGGAATACGTTGGTCTCCACCTCGTCCACCCTGGGGCCTGCCAGTATGCCACATACCTGCATCTTTTTGCCAAAAGAAATGATGTCTGGCCGTGCATTGGGGCCAAAGTGCTGATGCGCCCAGAATTTTCCGGTGGCACCCATCCCCATTTGTACCTCGTCGTAGATCAGCAGTGCCTCGTTCTCGTCGCACAGGCGGCGCAGCTGCTCCATGTACACCGTGCGGAAGTGGTTGTCTCCCCCCTCGCCCTGTATCGGCTCTATGATTACGGCCGCAATCTCGTCTTTGTATTCACGGAAGGCCCGCTCTATCTGGCGGAGGCTCAGGGCTTCGGCCTTGGCTACGTCTGCCAGGCTGGCCTCGTCCAGGGGGAAGCGCAGCTTGGGGTTCAGCACCCGGGGCCAGTCAAATTTGGCAAAGTACTTTACCTTCGTTGGGTCGGTATTGGTTACGCTCATGGTGTAGCCCGAGCGGCCGTGGAAGGCCTCGCGGAAGTGCAGGATGCGCGTTCCTTTCTCGTAGGTGTAGCCTTTTTCAAAGTTCTTTTGCACCTTCCAGTCCATCGCCACTTTCATGGCGTTCTCCACCGCCAGTGCACCCCCGGCTACAAAAAAAGCATGGGGCAGGTAGTCGGGGATGCCTACCCGGCCAAAGGTTTCCACAAAGTCTGCATACTGCTCGGTATACACATCGCTGTTGCTGGGGTTGCCCAGGGCTGCAAGCAGCAGGTTGTCCATGAAGGCTTTGTCCTCCTTCAGCCCAGGATGGTTGTAGCCCAGGGGAATGGTGGCAAAACAGGTGAAGAAATCGAGCAACTCGCGCTGGCCCAGCGAGTCATACACATAGGAACCATGGCTGCGCTCCAGGTCCATTACGATATTCATGCCATCTGCCAGTATATGGCTACCTAACACTTTCTTTACTTCAGCTGGATTCATACCTGTTTTTACCATGTTTTCTCAAAGTTACGTAAACAAAAATAAGCCAAAAAGGGCCAAATGCCATACCGGCTTTTTTTCGTGCACCGCCCTTCTCCATAGATTTGGCGGGCCCATTAGTGGAATTTAGGCTGAAGAGCAGGTTCGCTAGTGCCTTTTTTAACAGCAGGCAATCTGTTTTTCAAAAAAAATATTTCTGCTTTCTCACTCCGGCACCTTGCCTGGGTTCAGGGGGCGCTAGCGAGGGGTAGGTTTTGTGCTTGCTTGGCATACGTAGCCTTTGGTCTGGCCAACGGATGGGTTAATCGAATAAAATAACAAAAGCTGTATTTTCAGCCCATATTCGTATCACTGACTCGGTACCTGCGGAGATCAACAATAACGCAACAACTACTCTACTGTCTGGAAGTGTAAGATAAGTCCGTAAACCTGGTTTGCGGACTTTCTTTTTGCGGCAATTGCCGGCAAGGTAGCGCTTTATACTTCAGAGCCCGTGTGCCACCCGCGTGCTCATTGTCTCGCATGTTTACCAGGACTGCAGGTAGAATACCACGCGTCGGTTTTGCTGTCTTTCTGATTCCGTATCGTTTCCGGCTATGGGTAGCTGTGCCCCCCTGCCACGGGTCTGTAGCCGGTCTGGCCGCACGCCCTGTGTCAGCAGCCACTGGCGCACAGCCTCGGCCCGCTGCTCGCTCAGCTGCTGGTTGTAGGCTGGGTTGCCTACTGCATCGGTGTGGCCCTCTATTAGTAGCCGGATGTGTGGGTAGGCTGCCAGCAGGCGCAGCAGCAGGTGCAGCTCGGTCTGGCTTTCGGGCCGCAGGCTGGCTTTGTCGAAATCAAAAAACAGGTTGTGCAGGGTAAATGAGGCCCCGGTAGCCACCGGCTGTAGCTGTATGGTCAGCGTATCGGAGCGGCCATAGGCTGTGTCGGGCTCATAGTGTAGGCTGTGTGGCAGGTAGCCCTCGGCCTCGGTAAGTACGGCGTATTTCTTTCCGGTGGGGATGGCAGTCAGGAAGTTGCCCATCAGGGTGCGCAGGCTGCGCACTGTATCGCCGCGTGCCAGGTCTATAATGGACACCCGGGCTTCGCTGTCGGCCCCGGTGGCTATGCGCCCCTTCAGGTAGAAGGTGCTGCGTGGGCGGATGCGTGCATCCAGCGGGGTACGGTACAGGTCCTGGCGGCCATAGCCCCCCAGGCGGTCGCTGTTCAGGTAGGCCGTAGTGCCGGCTGCATTGACGAAGAGGTCGAATTCATCCCAGGGGGTATTGAGGGGATATCCCAGGTTCTGCGGGCGCTGCCATTGCCCGCCAGGGGCCCGCCTGCTTAGGAAGAGGTCGAACCCCCCGAAGCCATCGTGCCAGTTGCTGCTGAAGTACAGGGTGCTGTCATCGGGGTGCATAAATACGTCAAACTCGTCTCCGGGTGTATTCAGGCTGGTACCGGCATTTTGGGGTTCGGTCCAGCTGGTATCCTGGCGGTGGCTATACCAAATGTCGAAGCCCCCGTATCCGCCCGGTCTGTCCGATATGAAGTAGAGGGTCTGTCCGTCGGCACTCAGGCTGGGCCAGCTGTCGCAGTAGTCGCCATTCAGCGGCCCTGGCAGGGCCTGGGGCATCTGCCAGCCCGCCCGCGTCCGCAGGCTTTGGTACAGGTCGCAGTTGTAGCGCCCATCGCCGCGCCGCAGCGGGTGCCGGCCAAACACCAGCTGCTGCCCATCGGGGCTCAGGCAGAATTCTTTTTCGTGGCTTAGGCTATTCACGGGCCGCCCCAGGTTGGTGGCGGGCAGCCAGGCACCGCCCTGCCACCGGCTGGCATAGAAGTCTGAGCCATAGTCCTGATACACCCCCTCCAGGTAGCCGCCCAGGCAGCCCTCGCGGTGGCTGTTGAAATACAGCTGCCGGTCGTCAGCTGTCAGGCAGGCGTTGTAGTCCTCGCCAGGCCCATTTAGGGCAGCGCCCAGGTTTACGGGGGCAAAGGCCACCGAATCGGCCAGGTGTGCCAGGGCCCACTCCGCCTTGCGTCGGTTTTGCCGCACCAGTTCCTTTTGTTCATGGTCGCTTGTGCGCGCGTTCAGAAAGCGCCCGTAGTGGTAGTAGGCCTGTGCATAGTCCAGGTTGAACAAGTAGGCATCGCCCAGATAGAGGTGTAGTACCGGGTTCCACAGGCTGTCGAGCCGGTAGGCCTGCTGCAGGGGCTCCAGGCTTTCATCATGCAGGCCCAGCTGCTTCAGGCACAGGCCCAGGCTTAGCTGTGCGGGAAACCGATTGGGCTCCTCGGCCACCGCCTGCCGGTACAGGGGCAGGGCCCGCGTATAGTCTCCCTGCTGAAAGTAGTTCCAGGCCTGCTGCTCCGCAGTCCCGGGTGCCTGTGCCAGTAGGGTAGGGGGGAGCAGGAGCCAGAGCAGCAGGGCAGGCAGGGGGCAGTTCATCATGTGTGCAGGGGTGGGGCAGATGTGGGTTTTGGGTTAGTTTGCCAGAATCAGAAACTCGGTACGGCGGTTGCGGGCACGGCCCTCGGCGGTGCTGTTGTCGGCCACCGGCTTGGCCTCTCCGTAGCCCTTGGCCTGCGTCCGCTCCTCGGCTATACCCGCCTGGATGAGCCAGGTTCGTACCGCCTCTGCCCGCCGCTGGCTCAGGTCCAGGTTGTAGGCCGGGCTGCCATCCGCGTCTGTGTGGCCCGAGATTTGTACCCGAACGCCCGGGTGCAGCTCCATGAAGCGTGCCACGGCCTGCAGTTCGGGGGTGCTGGTGGCCAGCAGTTCGGCCTTGTCCACCTCAAAGAACACATTGTCCAGGCGCACCAGTGCCCCTGCCACCAGCGGCTGCAGCTGTATCTCTAGCCCCACATAGGCCCCTTGGGGCTGGGCGGGCACTGCAAAGTGCTGGCTGTGGAATAGGTAGCCATTCTGCTCTATGTGGGCGGCATAGTCCGTACCCAGGGGCAGGCTTAGCAGGAACTCGCCCGTAGCGGCATTGCTCTCCACGCTGCGCACCGGGTAGCCGTCGCTCAGGCGGCGAAACTGGATGAGGGCCTGTACGGGCTGGCCAGTTTTTTGGTTTCGCACCCGGCCCTTTACGTAGGTTCCCGGCTTGGGGCGGATGCGCTCATCCAGCACAAACTGGTAAATATCGCTGCCACCCGGCCCGCCCGCACGGGTAGTGCCTATGTAGCCTACCTCGCCCCGGGTATTCACCACCAGTGCCTGTTCATCCGCTTCGGTATTCAGGGGGTAGCCCAGGTTTCTCGGTTCGCTCCAGCTGCTGTCGGGCAGCAGGCTAGCCATAAACAGGTCGATGCCCCCTGCGCCCGGGTGGTAGTCGCTGCTGAAGTACAGGGTTTGTCCATCCGCAGCCAGGAAGGGATAAAACTCATCTCCCGGCGTGTTGATGGGTGCGCCCAGGTTATTGGGAGGCATCCAGCTTCCGTCGGCTGTGCGCTGGCTGTACCAGATGTCGTGCCCCCCTAGCCCCCCGGGCCGGTTGCTTACAAAATAGAGGTGCTGGCCATCGGGGCTCAGGCAGGGTTGGCTGTCCCAGTGCGGGCTGTTTAGTACGGCGCTCATGTTTTGGGGTTCGGTCCAGCGCTGGCCTATCAGGCGCGCCACATACAGGTCGCAGCTACCCTCTCCGTCGCGGCGGCTGCAGCCGGTAAAGTACACCCACTGCCCATCCTGGCTAAAGCAGGCCGCCCCCTCGCTTTTATCCGTGTTGATGGGCGGCCCCAGGTTTACGGCTGTTTGCCAGCTGCCGTCGGCGTTCCGGCGTGCCCAGTAGAAGTCTTCGTTATAGCCCTGTGCCAGCCGGTCGTAGCCCCCCAGATTGCCCTCGCGGCGGCTGGTGAAGAAGAGCGTCTGTTCGTCTGCCGTTAGCTGCGGCATGTACTCATCGCCCGGGCTGTTTATTCCGCTGCCCAGCAGCCGGGGCTCGAAGCGGATGCTATCCTGGCGTATGCGTACGGCAAAGTCCAGTTTCTTCAGCATCTGTTCGCCCCGCTGCTGCTGGGCGGGTGTCAGGCTGGGCAGGGCCAGCAGGCTTTGTGCCTGCTGGCGCGCCTGCACATACTGGCCCTGGCCGGTGTACAGCTCGGCCAGCCACAGGTGGGCCGAGCCAAACGCGGCTTCGCCGGGCCTGAGTGCCAGGGCCTGGCTCAGGTGCTGGATGGCCTGGGGTATATGCGGGCTTTTCAGGTCGCCTGGCCGGATCAGCTCATAGTGGATGTAGCCCAGCTGGAAGTGGGCATGGGCAAAGCCGGGCTCCAGGGCCAGGGCCTCTTCCATCATCTGCCGGGCCGTCTCGTATCGGCGTGCGCGCAGTGCCAGGCTGGCCGTCTCGTATTTTTCCAGGGCTTTTTTGCTTTTTATGCCGTAGTAACTGGGTTTCTGGGCCACGGCTGTGCCTGCCAGCAGCAGTGCCAGCAGGAGGCACCGTACCAAGCTACAGGCTGCAAAGCCATGACCCCATGCTAGCTGTTTCATTCCGTAAATATAGCCCCTGCGGAACAGGGATGCTGGGTGCAGCCAAATATTCCGGGCATCGGGCACCGCAGCTGCGCCTGTAATACCCCCCCCCGTGCATGAACTTTTGGTGAAATCTACTTGCCTTATTGACACAAGGCAGGGATTGTCCCTATTTTGCTATACTCAAGAAGAACATGAAGCACCCCCGGCTTACTCTCCTAGCCCTACTGCTGCTAAACAGCGTGCTGAGTACCGCTCACGCCCAGCCTACTATCGAGTGGGATAGAACTCTGGGGGGGAGTGGTACTGATTTTTTGGCTGACTTTTGGCTGACTGCTGATGGTGGCTACATCCTGGGCGGATCGTCTCAATCTAACACCAGCGGAGAGAAAAGTGAAGACGGTCGAGGCGACTGGGATGTATGGGTGATGAAGCTAAACGCAGACAGAACCATACAATGGCAAAGAACTCTGGGAGGAAATAAATATGACGCTCTGTGTGACTTTTATCAGACAGTTGACGGCGGCTACATCTTGGGCGGAACTTCTAGCTCCAATGTCAGTGGCGAGAAGACCGAAAATAGCCGAGGTGGAAGCGATTATTGGGTCATAAAGTTGAGTGCAACTGGGACTATAGAATGGCAAAGAACCTTGGGAGGAAATGATTTGGACGAGCTAAATTCACTTTCTCCTACTGCGGATGGCGGCTATATACTGGGGGGCCGGTCCAGCTCCAATGTCAGTGGCGAGAAGACCGAAAACAGCCGAGGTGCAAACGATTATTGGGTCATAAAGTTGAGTGCAACTGGGACTATAGAATGGCAAAAGACCCTGGGTGGGAGCTCCCCGGATATGCTAAGATCCGTTCAGCAGACGACTGACGGCGGCTACATCTTGGGCGGAACTTCTAGCTCCAATGTCAGTGGCGAGAAGACCGAAAATAGCCGAGGTGGAAGCGATTATTGGGTCATAAAGTTGAGTGCAACTGGGACTATAGAATGGCAAAAGACCCTGGGCGGAAGCGCCAACGACGCGTTATATCCCGTTCGGCAGACCTCCGACGGCGGCTACATCCTGGGTGGAGAGTCTATTTCCAACTCCAGTGGTGAGAAGACCCAAAATAGCCGGGGTGGCTATGACTATTGGGTAGTGAAGCTGAGTGCAACCGGTAACATTGAGTGGGATAGAACGCTTGGCGGTTCAGAGTGGGATTTACCAAGAATGCTCTGGCAAACTAGCGACGGCGGGTATATTCTGGGTGGAGAGTCTTTCTCTGACATCAGCGGCGAGAAGACCGAGAACAGTCGAGGTGAGCAGGATGGCTGGTTGATAAAGCTGGATGCTGCCGGCAACAAAGTATGGGATAAGACACTGGGCGGAAGTAAGGGGGATGGGTTTGGTTTATTTCAGCTAGCTGTAGACGGCGGGTATATTTTGGGTGGATGGTCTTCCTCTGACATCAGCGGCGAGAAGACCGAGAATAGTCGAGGTGGCTCTGACTACTGGCTCGTAAAGCTATGCGATACGCCTATAAAGCCCACCTTGGGCCCCGACTTCGCCATGGCCTGCCCCGGTTCCGAGCCCGACACCCTACGCACCGATGAGATAGCCGGCCTGGACTACCACTGGTACCGCGTATCCGGCCCGGGTAGCGAAACCCCGCTGGCAGGCGACGCGCACGAGCTGGAAGTACTCAGCCCCGGCACCTACATCGTAGAGGTAGAAAATGACTGCGGCCTCACTGAACGAGACACCGTGGTGGTAAGCGAAAGCGCCCACCCCGATGCCAGCAGTTTACTACCCGAGACTGCCGAATTATGTAGTGGCCCCGTTACCCTTGGCCCTGAAGTGAGCATTACGACCTATACCTTTGGCTGGGAAGACCTGGGCTGGGGCGGGATTAGCCCTCGTACCTTTACCGAGCCCGGCACCTATATTCTTCGGGTGATAGAGTTTTCTGCCCCCGACTGCCCCGGCTACGATACCGTAGTGGTATCCGGCGGCAGCGCCCCTACTAAGCCCACCCTAGGCCCCGACCGCCCCTGGTGCCGCTGGACAGACCAGAACGCCAACGACCCCGCCTATCCCCCCGCTGCCAGCAACCCCAGCCTGGCGGGCCCCGTGGGTAGCCTGCTCACCTACACGTGGTGGCGGAATGGCACCGAGCTGACCAGC
>JAJTIE010000030.1 GCA_021300195.1 Bacteroidota bacterium
CCGGCGCTGGTGGCGCGCATAGCCCAGGGCCTGGGCCTGCGCTACACGCCCGAAAAAGAAGCCACCCCCGGCACCTTTGCCCCCCTGGACCTGCTGGACTATATCTATGCCGTGCTGCACAGCCCCGCCTACCGAGAGACGTATAAGGAGTTTCTGAAGGTAGACTTCCCGCGCATCCCCTACCCTGCAGATGCGGCGGCCTTCGGGCAGCTGGCGGGCCTGGGGGCACAGCTGCGGCAGCTGCACCTGCTGCAGCACCCCGCGCTGGATGAGCCCCTGGCCAGCTATCCCCACCCGGGTACCGACCGGATAGAGACCAAAATAGCCCGCACAGACTGGGAGCTGTACGATGCCGGGCAGCAGCTGGGCCGCATCTGGCTGAATGGCACCCAGTGCTTTGAGGGCATCCCCCTGGTGGCCTGGCAGCACTACATAGGCGGCTACCAGCCCGCGCAGAAGTGGCTGAAAGACCGGCAGGGCCGCAGCCTGGGCTACGACGACATCCTGCACTACCAGCGCCTCATCGCTGCCCTGGCCCACACCCACCGCCTGATGCAGGAGGTAGACCGGGCCATAGACCCGGTGCTAAACCCGGCGGGCTAGCAGCACGGGGCCGGGTGCGGCAGGCGGGGCGGGCGTATTAGGCCGGGCAGGGGCTATTCGGTTGGTTTCTTGGGCAGCTTCTTTGCGTTCAGCTTCTTGTGTGCCTGCTCTATACTGGCAATAAACTGCTTTTCTACTTCAGACAGGTCTTCGGCGGCCTTGCGTGTGTAGGCTTCGTATTCGTCATGGGCCTTCTGCCTGGCCAGCTGTGCCGATATGCTGCCCGCATGGGTCAGCACATCCTGCCTGCTCATGCGGATGAAGCCGTCCAGCAGCGCTATCCAGTCCTGCATGTGCATGGGCCTACGCTGCATGGCGTTTATCTCGGCTATGTCCAGGTAGGCCGAAACAAGGCGGTTCAGCATGGCCAGCTCCTCCTCCGTCAGGTAGTTCTTGGCTATGCTTGTCTCTTGTTTGGTGGGGTGCTTCCCTTTGAATGCCTTTAGCCCCATAAAAGGCTCCTGCGCATTGGCCCGCTCATAGATGATTTCGGCTGCCGTATGCCCATGCGATGCCCAGTGCAGCTTGTTTTGCACGGTCTGGAAAAACTGCTGCGTTAGCTCGGCCCTTGGGTCATAGTCTATGCTGGTGGCGTATATCTCCAGCACCTTGCGGTAGAATATCTTCTCGGACGACCGGATGTCCCTGATGCGGTCGAGCAGCTCCTCAAAGTAGCCGCCCCCCTGCTTCAGCAGGTCGTCGTTCATGGTAAAGCCCTTGGTGAGGTACTCCCGCAGCCGCTGAGTGGCCCACATGCGGAACTGCGTACCCCGTAGCGACTTCACCCGATACCCTACCGAGATAATGACATCCAGGTTGTAGTGGTTGGTATCGTAGTTTTTGCCATCCGCCGCAGTTGTCCGGATTTTCCGGACAACTGCATCTTCCGAGAGTTCACCCTCTTGAAAGACGTTTGCTATGTGCTCCGATATGGTTCGCTTGTCCTTGTCAAACAGCGCTGCCATCTGCGCCTGTGTGAGCCACACGGTGTCTTCTTGCAGCCGCACCTGTATCTTCAGCTGCCCGTCATCGGCCTGGTAGAGGAGTATTTCGCTGGACATGGTTACTCGTTTGGTTTCTTGGGAGGGATGATTTGCCAGTATCCTTTTCTGGGTGTGCCCGTGCGTTGTATTCGCTTTTGGTCTTTAAGTGTTTTTAGGTTCTTTTCAATAGCTGTTGTGCTAATACCTATGTGTTGAGCCATCTCTGGTATAGATATAGCCGGGTTTTGTTGGATAAGCTGAAGTATCTGTGCTTGGCTATCACCCAACCCATCACCCAACCCCGCTAGCGTATGGTGTAGTGTAATGCGCATGCCGCCCTGTTCCGCCCGTATCTCCGGCTCGGGCAGGCCTGCCGCTTTGCAGGCTTCGATAATTTTGAGGGTGCCACGTCCCCACGAGTCAATATATCCAGCCTTGAAGCAGGCATCGGCAATAATGGGGTTGCGAGGGTGGGAGGTGTGCTCCTTGCGTAGGTCGTCCAGGCTCAGGCCCATTGGCAGGGTGCCTTCGTTCCAGATGGACAGGCGGTTGGCCTCTGCTACGCCCACTACTTTGCCCGCATCGTCTTTGCCTATGTAGATGATACCCCCCACCGCATTGGCAAAGCCGCATACCCACTTCAGGTAGTCGTCGTGCCAGTTTTGCTTGTATTCTATGTTGTGGGATTCGGGCATGGGGGATACCATTAGTGATTTTGCCGGGCCATTCGCTTGGGGTTCAGCCCCTGGCGGGGCTCATCGGCGCACAGCGGGGCTGGTGCTTACGGCCTCAAGGCCTATCAGCCGGTCGTAGCGGTCGGTAGGCTGGCGGTAGTATACCAGGATGTGGTAGGTATTACCCGTTTCGCTGAAGCTGCCCTCCAGCAGCTCGGTCTGCGGGCTGCCCTCGGGGGGCAGCAGCACGTACTCATAGTTGTAGATGCCCTGCTTCAGCTTGGTGGTGAGCAGGGCCATGTCGTCCAGGCGGAACAGGCGATAGGTGGGGTCTAGCTGCCACAGGCTGAAGGCACCCCGGATGTACAACTCGCCTGCGGGAAAGCTATCGGGCAGGCGCAGGCTGAAGGTGGTGCACAGGTAGTCGGCCTCCACATCGGCCATGGGGTACTGCCGGGTGCCAATGTAGTAGGCACCGTCGAAGTCGGGCTCGGTAAAGTAGGTGAGCTGCGGCCGGGCTTTGTCTTCCAGCAGCTGCACCTGGTCGCAGCTATCGGTGTAGGAGATGCTGGCCACGCGGTTGGTAGCACGGCTTACGTCTCTCAGGTCGAACCAGCGAAACTCATTTCCGCCGCTGTACTCCAGCTTTCTGTCGAACCGATACTCCAGGTGGTCCGGGTACTGGTAGGCGGGCTCTATGGGGGTGGCAGCGCCCTGCCAGCGGCCATTCTGCACCAGCTGGAACTGTAGCTCGCGGCTGGGGTCGCGCATGGGTACACGGGTGGGGTATAGGCTGAAGTTAACCGTTTGGTAGCCGCGTGTGGCCCCCCGGCTGGGCAGTGTTACCAGGTCGGGCACGATGCGGATGCCCTCCTCGGCCACCACAAAGCGGCGGGTGAGCAGCAGGTCTCGTTCGTTCCCATTTCGATACACCTTCAGCAGGTAGTTTCCGCTTACCTTGAATGCGGTGCCCTCTTTGGGTATCGTCAGCTGGTAGTGGATGTAGGGTGTGCGGGTATTCTGGCTACTGCGGTAGTCATTCATGGGGTTGCCCAGGAAGGAGGAGTAGTACTCGATGGGGATGAGCATGCTACGCTGCCAGTTGGCATCGCAGTGCTCGATGGTGTAAAACAGCTGCTCGGGCTGGGCCTGTAGCATGTCAAACTCCAGGTTCAGGTAGCTGCCCTGGCCCAGCACCAGGTAGGGAAAGCTTAGCTCGTCGTCTTGCCTATACAGCTGCACAGTCCGGATGTTTGCCTCATACACCTGGTCGGCGTACTGCAGCTCCTTGTTTTTCCAGGCCGGGCGCGGCTTTTCGCCACGCTGTGCCAGCATGGGCAGTGGGTGGTGCAGCTGGCACAGCAGCAGCAGGGTGGCTACAGCTGTGCCAGGGTGGCTTCGGCTTCGGCCCATTCGGTCATCAGTTGGTCCAGGGTCTTGCTCAGGGCATCGTGGCGCGCCTGTAGTTCGGCCAGCTTGCCAAAGTCGGACGCATGCTCGGGTCCGGCCATTTTTCCGGCCAGCTCGGCCAGCTGCGCCTCGGTCTGCTCCACCTGTCGCTCCAGGTTTTTCAGCCGGTTTTGGGCTGTTTTCAGCTGCTTGGGGTCGGGGCTTTCTTGGGTGGATTGTTTGGCTGGCTTCTCGGCTGCAGGGGGCTTCTGTGCGGGCTTGGCAGGTGCCGGGCTGGCTGTGGCCTGCCGGGCCTTCCAGGCTTCATATTCGCCAAAGGTGCCGGGGTACTCTCTTATCTGCTGGCCCTCTATGTACCATATCTTGTTCGTTACATGCTGCAGGAAGTATCGGTCGTGGCTCACCACCACATAGCTGCCGGCATAGGTGGCCAGGGCCTGCATCAGGATCTCGATGCTCTGCAGGTCCAGGTGGTTGGTGGGTTCATCCAGCAGCAGGAAGTTGGCCCGGCTCACCAGGGTTTTGGCCAAGGCTACGCGGCTTTTCTCGCCCCCGCTTAGTACTTTTATTTTCTTCTCCACGTCGTCGCCGGTGAAGAGGAAGCTACCCAGGATGGTGCGAATGTAGGTGTCGCCCTTGTGCGGTGCGTGGCTTCGCAGCTCGTCCAGGATGGTATTATCCAGGGTAAGCGACTCCAGCTGGTGCTGGGCAAAGAAGGTGCTGTGCACATTGTAGCCCTCCCGTCGGCTACCCTGGTGTGCCTCGGTGCCTGCCAGTATGCGCAGCACGGTGCTCTTTCCGGTGCCATTTGCGCCAATGAGTCCGATTTTGTCTCCCCGGCGCACCACGGCCTCGGCCTCGTTCAGGATGGGCCTATCGTAGGTTTTGCTTACCTGCTCCAGGGTCAGGATGTCGGCTCCGGGATTCACGTCTATGTCGAAGCGCAGGCTGATGCTGGTCTTGTCTTCCTCGGGGGCCTCCAGCCGGTCCAGTCTGTCCAGCATTTTCATGCGGCTCTGGGCCTGGCTGGCCTTGGTGGCCTTGGCGCGAAAGCGGTTGATAAAGCGCTCGCTCTCCGAGATAAATCGTTGCTGATTTTCGTAGGCCGACTTGTGTATGGCCATGCGTTCCTCCTTTTGCTCCAGAAACTGGCTGTAGTTTCCGGTATAGAAGTGCAGCCTGCTGTGCAGCACCTCCACCACCTCGGTCACCATACGGTCCAGGAAATAGCGGTCGTGGCTTACGATGATGTAGGTGCCGCCATAGCCCTGCAGGTACTGTTCTATCCACTCGATGGAGGGGAGGTCCAGGTGGTTGGTGGGTTCGTCCAGCAGCAGCAGGTTGGGCTTTGCCAGCAGGATTTTGGCCAGCATGACGCGCATGCGCCAGCCGCCGCTGAAGGCGTTGTAGGCCTTTTGGCGGTCGGCCTCGTCGAAGCCCAGGCCATTCAGCACCTCGTGGGCACGGGCCTCCATCTCGTAGCCACCCAGCAGCTCAAAGCGGGTTTGCTTCTCGGCCAGGTCGTGCAGCAGTTCTTCGCTCTGGTCGTGCTCCAGCTGCTGTAGCAGGGCCTCTATCTCCTGCTCCAGGCGCAGGGGCTCTTCAAAGGCGCCCATGGCTACCTCCAGTATATTGGCTGTGGAGCTGAAGGACAGCAGATCCTGATTCAGGAAGCCCAGGCGTAGCTCGCCCGATCGGGTGATCTTGCCCTCCACGGGGGTGTACTCGCCTGTTATCAGCCGCAGCAGCGTACTCTTGCCGGTGCCATTCTTGCCCACCAGGCCTATGCGCTGCCCCTCGCTGATCTGCCAGTTTACATCGCTGTAGAGCACCCGCCCTGCGAAGTCAAAACTTACCTGCTGAAACGTTATCATCTGGCTACAAAGATAGCGCACCCACGGGGGATGCACAAAAAAGGGGAGAAACACCCAGGCCTCTCCCCTACACGGTGCCTCCACCGGCCTGTCTTCTCTGCCCTGGCACTAGCCCGGCGAGGGCAGTACACGTCAGCTGGTGTGCATGGGCACCTGGATGGCCAGCAGCTGGCTGTCTTCCAGGGCATTTACGGTTACGGTCTGTGTCTCCCACACGCCCAGGGCATCCCGCTTATCCAGCGTGTGCGCACCTATCTGCACCCTGCCGTGCAGCAGGAAGAAGTATACACCATTCTGGCTAGCCTGTAGTGGGTATGCCAGGCTTGTGTCGGCTTTCAGGTCGGCGCGGTGAAACCAGGCATCCTGGTGGATCATCAGGCCCGCTTTGCCGGCCGGTTCTACCAGGGTTTGCCAGGCATTTGCGCGGGCTGTGGGCTCAAAGCGGCACTGGTCGTAGCGGGGCTTTACGCCCTTTTGGCGCGGAAAAACCCATACTTGCAGGAAGTTTACCTCTTCCGTCTTGCTGGGGTTGTACTCCGAGTGCTGGATACCGGTGCCAGCACTCATTACCTGAACATCGCCTGTATGAATCACCGAGCCGGTGCCCAGGGTGTCCTTATGCTCCAGGGCACCCCGTAGGGGGATAGAGATAATCTCCATATCCTCGTGGGGGTGGGTGCCAAAACCGGCCCCGCCCGCCACCACGTCATCATTCAGCACCCGCAGTGCGCCGAAGTGCACCCGATCGGGGTTGTAGTAGCCTGCAAAGCTGAAGCTGTGGTAGCTGTCCAGCCAGCCATGGTTGGCATGCCCGCGGCTATTGGCCGCATGAAAGACTGTTTTCATAATGAGGAAAAATCAATGTTCGTACATCAAAACCCCAAAACCTGAATCCTGGTTCCCGTATGATGGCCGTGGGTGCATGCGCCCCGGGCCTAGAATTTGAGGGGCTGGTGTGGAATGTTCCAGCGCAGGCTCAGGGTGGCCCAGGTGGTTCGGTCTGGCGGCGGGCCGGGCACGTCCTGGGCGCGTACAAAGAGTTCGGCATCTACGAATGCGTTTAGCCACCATATCTGGTAGCTTACGCGGCCCTGCACCTGCAGCTGGCGGTAGCGCAGGCCCTGGCCAATGGTGTTTCCGAAGTCATTGGGCTGGGTGCCATTGGCACGAAAGATATCGGCCCCCAGGTTCTGCCCGTTCTGATCCAGGCCCTGATCCAGCCACACTACGGTAGCCTGCACAAAAAAGCGCGGCAGGGGCTGGTAGCGCAGGATGCCGGTAAACTCTCGGAAGTTGGCACCCTGTGGGTGTGCCAGGGGCTGATTGTAGTGTGCGTAGTTGGCGCTGATATTGTAATGCGCGTAGGTGTAGGGGCGGGCCGTGTTGGCCTCCAATTGCATATCCAGGGTTTCTATCCCCAGCACGTCTATATACTTTAGCCCACCCTGTAGGCCGAACTTGTTTCCCCAATAGCCCGAGCCGTTGGCGCGCTGGGCAAAGTTGTAGTCGTCTATCATCAGCTGGCCATACAGCTGCAGGCGTCGCAGCACGTTTACCTTGCCCGTCAGGCCCAGGGTGCTGTTATCGGGGCTACCCACGTACTGCTCTATAGTGCGGTAGAAGATGAGCGGGTTCAGATACTGGATCTCAAATCCCCGGTTGCCATTGGGCAGCACAGGGGCATAGATGACAGACTCGAATATCCCGATGCTCCATTTCTTGTTTGGCCGGAAGGCCAAGTGGTGAAACACCCCATACTTGCGCGGCTGTGCGCCTATGGCGTCCGGCTTGTTGGGGATGAGGTCGATCATCTGGGTGAAGTGGTTCATGTACTCCAGCTTCCAGATGCGGGTGTGGAAGTTGAGCATGTAGTAGTCGGTGGCGTGGTCGCTGAGCAGCATGCTCTGGTAGCCATCGCCCCAGTGCACACGGTCTCGTCCCAGCTTGATGCGCACGGGCTTTACGGGGCTATAGGTCAGGTAGCCCTTGGCACTCAGATAGTCGTAGCCATCTGTCCGAAAAGTTTTGTAGAACCCCTCGCCGGGTATGGCCGATCGGGCACGCACGCGCTCCTGAAAAAAGACCGGAGGCCCTACCTGGTTATCCAGCACCTCGGTATACACACCCACCTTGCCAAACAGGCTGGCCCTCAGGCTGGCCCCTCGGCTATTGCGGTACACCGTTCGGCTGGACTCGGTGCCCAGGTCGGTCTGCTCCAGGCCGTAGCCGCCATACACCACGGGGTTTATAAACACCTTGGCGTTGAAGGGTCCGCCCTTGCGGGCGCGCTTCAGGCCTCGCTCGTCCAGGTAGATGCTGTCTGGCCCCTTGTACACCTGCCAGCTTATCAGGTCGCGGTGGTTGGTGAAGAAGGTGTAGCCCAGCCCCTCGCCTCCGTTTTCGCGGGCATAGTCATCGTCTACCAGTATGCGGCTCCGGTGCTGCCAGCTGAGTGCCCGCCTGCGCAGCCCGGTCTGGTCGGCCTGCCGCAGCCATTCAGTCACGACCTCCCGGCCATAGGGCTTCAGCGTGCTGGGGATAGCCTCGGGCAGGCGGCCCTGTATGTCATATCGGTCTATCAGGTGATAGACCTCGTCATTCAGCGGCAGATCCCCGTCTTGTGCAATACCCCGTGTGATACAGAGCGTAGGTATAAGTGCCAGCAGCAGGTAGCGTATGGGGCCCGACATGGCCGCAAAACTACTGAAAATAGAGACTTCGTGTACCGGAGCAAACCGGATGAAACCTGTACAGTGTTATGTTTGTGAATCTGATTCCAGGCAACCCATGCTTAACCTTATTAAACCCAGGCTGCATCGCTTTGACGCGCTGAGCAGCCTGCCCGAACTGAAGAGAGAGAGATCGGCTCTCGGCTAGATGCGTACAGCATCCTTTCCGATACCTGCGCCATCGAGCGTGTGAATCTGGCCTTTGGCATTATGACCGGCTATCTGCCCGACGAGCTGGACGGGCTGGCCTGGCAGGCGCTGCTAGACCCGGATGAGGTAGAACGCTTTGAGCAGCAGTGGCTACTGCTACGGCTAACGGGTGACTTGGCAGAGAGCAAGTGGCTGCTCCGGCGCAAGGATGATGCGGCTATTCCGGTCATTCTCACCGCGCAAAAATTATTGCTCTCCGATCAAGCCTACCTGATCCTGCTGGCTGAAGAGCTGGGAGAGGAGCACCCCCTGGATTTTGCCATTCTGTAGCCCGGCATGGCCCGGGTGCCTGTGCGGGCATAAAGGCTGCCGCGTATGAACACCCGTTTGCAGAACGCGTGCCGGACCATGGGCTACCAGGGCTGGTACGCAGGGTCTCTACCATCCGGCGTCGTGCGGGCTACGTCCTTGCGAGCCTGGTGAAAGTACTGGATTTTTTCCTTTGCCAGGCGCTGCATCATGGCTTCTATGTCATCCAGGCTCTGCGACTCGTAGGTGGCGCGTTTCCCGTTACCCTCGGTGGGCAGGGTTTGTGGCTGGGGGCTATCCGGCACCTCGGTGGCTGGCGGCGGTGGCGGGCTGGGCGGTGGCGGGTAGCGCCTTAGTAGCAGCTCCAGGTTGTATCGGGCCAGGTCATTATCGGGGTCCAGGCTTAGCGCCCGTATCAGTTGGTTTTTGGCGGCGCGTACGGCGGCCTCGTCGGGCTTAGCATCCTGCTGTAGTTGGGCCCACGCCTGGTTGTTGTGTACGGTAGCGCGGGCCGGGCCGGGCAGGCGCGCGTACAGGCGTGCGTAGCCACTTTCGGCCTGCGCATAGGCTCCGCTTTTCAGCAGCTTCTGGGCCCGGTTGAACTGCCGGGCCAGCTCGTCCTGCTGGGTGCCCACCTGTGCCGTACACAGCAGGTAGCAGCAGGCCAGGCCGAATAGGCGGCTGTAGGATAAAGGGGTGCGACACTGGCTACTCATGTACGCTTCGCTTGGGTACCGCCAGGAAAGATAGCAAAAAGCAGACAACGGCCAGTAGCAACGGATACTGATAGGCCGAAGCCACTGCCAGCCGCCCCGGGGGGTAGTAGCGGGGGGTAGCCAGCACCTCTTGGGCCAGGGCCTGCGCCAGGCTACTATCCCGCTGGCCCTGTAGCCGGTATACCTGCTGGCCAAAGCGCGCTGCCAGGCTGTCCAGCCTTAGCCTATCCGGGCGGCTGATGGCCGGGCTGCCATCTGCCAGCAGGTAGTAGCCAGTGCCATCTGGCCTGGGTACGGGCCCGCCGACCTCGGTGCCTACCAGTACGGGGATGAGCTTTACCCCCATGCCCGCTAGCCGCAATAGCCAGCTCTCATAGCTGGGCTCGCGGCTTTCGGCATCGGTAAACAGCAGCAGCACCCGGCCGCCATATTGCTGCTGGGCAGTGTCCAGGTTCAGGTAGTGGGCATAGGCCTGCCGCAGGGCATAGCGCAGCTGGGTGCGTCCGCTGGAAAACTGGCGGCTGTCCAGGTCCCTCAGGTGTAGCTCAAAGGCATCCAGATCTCGGGTAAAGGGCACATAGGTATAGGGGAAATCAGCAAAGCCAATGAGCCCGAGTTGTTGCCCCTCCAGCTGCCGGGCCACTTGCCACATCAGCTGCCGGGTGGCAGCCAGCCGGCTGGGCTGCAGGTCTTGCACCTCCATGCTCTGGCTGGCATCCAGGGCCATCATCACCTGTAGGGGGGCGGGTTGGCTGGCCGCTGGCTTGGACAGCTGCGGGTCCATCAGGGCCAGTACCGCACAGGCATAGGCCAGGAGTAGCAGCCCGTGCCGCACCCGGGCTAGCCGGAGCACCCGCGGATACAGGCTATAGTAGTGCTGCACCTGCTGCAGCCGCCTGTACTGCCAGCGGTAGGCCAGGAAAAGTAGTGGCAGGCCTGCAAAGGCCCAGGCCGCATGTAGCTGTCCCCACTGCATGGCTGTATCCTAGGGGGCTTGTGGGCTTGGTATGGGTTGAAAGGCGATAACCTCCTCATACTGGGGGGCTACCAGCCAGCTACCATCCTTTTTCAGCAGGCCCCACAGGCCATTCTCCTGTGCCGGGGCTATGCCGCCAGAAAAATTGCGTACTGCCTCAAACTTGAGGGGCACAATAGGCCGCCCATCCAGGTCTATATAGCCCCATTTGCCACGCAGCTTTACGGCCGCTACTGCCTCGGAGTAGTCCAGCACCTGGTCAAAGGCGGCGGGCACTGCTTCGGCCCCCTCCACCGATAGGTAGCCCCAGCTGCCATGCTGCTGGTAGCGTATGCGGCCCTCCACGGGCCACCCACAGTGCTGGTAGCGCAGGCTCCTCAGCCGGTGGCCCTGTGGGTCCATCAGGTGCCAGCCATCTGTGGCCTGCACCACCGTGACGGCCTGGACAAAAGGGGCTGTGCGCCGCAGATCCAGTGGAATGCGCACGGTGCCCGCCGTATCCAGGTAGCCCCACTGCCCGTCCTGGGCTACTTCGGCCAGGCCGCTGTGGTGGGGGTAGGCCTCGTCATACAGCGGCTGGATGGCCCAGCTGCCATCTGGGCGGATAAAGCCCAGTTTGCCATCCAGGCTTACCAGGGCTAGCCCCTGCCGAAAGGGATAGGCATAGCGATAACTTGGCTGGATGATCCAGAATCCGGCGGTGTCTATGTAGCCCCATAGCTGATTTAGCCTGGCGGGTGCCAGCCCGGCGGCAAAGTCGCCCACCTCCTCATAGCGGGGCTTTATCCTGGGCTGCCCCTGGTAGTCCAGGTAGCCCCATTCCTGCCCTAGCTTGATAGCCACCAGCCCGCCCGAGGGGCTGCGTGCCGCATCGTAGTAAAAGGGGATTACCTCCTGGCCAGTGCTGTCCAGGTAGCCCCATTTGCCCTGCCGCATGGCGGGCACCAGCCCGTCGCCAAACAATCCGATTCGCTCGTAGCGAAAGGGCGTAATGGGCTGACCCGACTCCCTTAGCAGGGCGTAGTGCCCCTGCTGCCGGGCGGCACCCCGGTAGATGCGGGCAGGCTGTGCGGCAGAAGTGGCCGGCAGCAATAGGCCCAGCAGGCATACCCACAGGTAGCTCTTGGCCCAATGCAGGGCCGAATCAAGAAAGGAATAGCGCTCCATACCAGACAAGTACCGGAAATTAGATCTGTATGCCCTCGAAAACAAATTTGCCCTGTACCTCCTTATACACCAGGGGTATGGGCAGGGGCTGGCCCTTGATCTCGAACTGGTAGATGAGTACCAGTACAGGCACCCCCTCGGCCAGGCCCAGCGAGGTATTGATGAGCCTGGGGTTGCTCAGGTCGCCCTGCTGATACAGCAGGCTCATGCCTTGGATAAACTGCGCCCTGGGCATCTGCTTCATAGCAGGCCCGGCACGGTCATACAGCAGTCCAGGCTTCTGCTCCATCAGCAGCCTCAGCTCGGTTCGGGCTACGTCTCGGGTAGCTGGTAGCACGCTGCCTTCTGCGGGCTGAAAGCTGATCTGCGATAGGCGAAACTTCCCCGCCGCATCCTTCACATACTCCAGTACCGTGCTGGCGGTGGTGTGTGTGTGCTCGGTCTGGTAGCTTACCTGGGCTACGCTCCGCCCCCCCTGGGCTGGCAGGGGCTGGCAACTGCTTATGCGATAGCGCTTCAGGTCGCCCAGCATGCGGTGGGCAAAGTCCAGGTAGGTAACCAGGTCCTTCTCCTTGTAGGCCTGCCGGAACTCTGGGGCGGCAGTGCCATACAGGGCTGCATGTGCCTGCTGGACCAGTAGCGCCATGGTCTGGTTTGGCGTAGCAACGGTGAAGCCCGGAATCTGGGGGCCGTCGGGCAGCCGCGTATTGCCGCTGCTATCCACCGCTGCGGTCTGTATTTCGGCCCGATAGAGCGGGTGCTCGTCTGCCACCAGGGCACCATTGCGGTAGCGCAGATTTAGCTGTACCTTTTCTCCATCAGCCCGCAGCACCTCCAGCAGGCCATGGGGCTGGCCGTCTGCATAGTGGGTGCGTGCAGTCAGGCGCCCATCGGGTGTGTAGTGGGGGTAGTAGCCGGTGCCATCCCTCAGGCAGGCGCTATCCAGCACCCTGCCGCTGCTATCGCGAATACGCAGTACCGTCAGTAGCCGGCCCTGCTCGTACACCAGCTCTTCAAACGGCTTCCCGTTGGGGAAATAACTGATGTACGGGCCTGTCTTCAGGCTATCTGTATTTAGGCTGTATCGCTCGCTTACCTGCCCATTGGGGTACTTTTTTTCTACCGCCACTGGCTGGTGGCTGCAGCCCACCAGCAGTAGGGCCAGGCAGACCAGTAAAGTTAATCGCATCATAAGGGTTGCAATTTAGGGTTAATTGGGGTTAATCTTGTAGTTTTGCGCTTGCTGGCGTAGTGTCTCCTTTATTTTCTTATTTTCTCAAATAGCACAATCACCCATACCTATTGCCCCTATGGATCCCATGCACGAGCTGATACAGCAATTCTCCGTCCAGATGCGCCGCGCCATAGAGATTGGCGCGGATGCCGAGCTGGAAGGCGGAGCAAACCCGATTCACCAAATTGTAGTGCTGGGTCTGGGTGGCTCGGCCTTTGGTGCAGAGCTGGTGCGAGACTATGGATTTGAGCACCTGAAGAGCCCCATTAGCATCCTGCGGGGCTACGAGCTACCTGCCTTTGTGGGGCCGCATACCCTGGTGATAGCCAGCAGCTATAGCGGTAATACCGAGGAAACCCTGACTACGGTGCAGCTGGCCCATGCCCGTGGCGCACAGGTGTACTGCATTACCAGCGGGGGTGCGCTGGCAGACTTTGCCCGCCAGCAGCAGCTACCCTGCATCCTCATACCGGGTGGGCAGCCACCCCGTGCCAGCTGTGGCTACAGCTTTATCCAGCTGCTGTTTATCCTGCATGCCGTGGGGCAGCTGCCCGACTTCAAGGCAGACCTGGAGGAAGCCGTAACAACGGTGGAATCCTTTGCCGACCACGAGCTGGCACGGGCACTGGCCCAGCAGCTAAAGGATCAGGCCGTGGCCATCTATAGCGGAAACCTGGCCGAAAGCATGGCTATACGCTGGCGGCAGCAGATAAACGAGAACAGCAAGCAGCTGTGCTGGCACCACGTGGTGCCCGAGATGAACCACAATGAGCTGGTGGGATGGGAACACCCGCAGTTTATGACTGGGCAAGCCCAGGTAGTGCTACTCCGCACCCGCTTTGACCACGAACGGGTGCAGCTACGCTGGGGGCTGAATGCGGATATCCTGCGCCAGCGCGGTGCTACGGTGCACACCG
This sequence comes from Bacteroidota bacterium, assembly GCA_021300195.1. Taxonomy (NCBI): domain Bacteria; kingdom Pseudomonadati; phylum Bacteroidota; species Bacteroidota bacterium. Next base: position 13,743 of record JAJTIE010000030.1, read on the forward strand.
TGGAGGCCAAGGGCACAGGCCTGCTAGCCCAGCTGCTGTACCTGCTACACTATGGCGACTGGCTAAGCTGGTACCTGGCCGAGGCCAACGGGGTGGAAGCCACACCCGTAAAGGTAATCGACTACCTGAAAAACGAGCTGGCCAAGTCCATCTAGTTTCTCCACCACCAGCCGGGATGCAGATAGATCGCCCGGCCAGATGCAGCGGCACACCGCAGGCAATAGCCCCGCCGCAAGTAACCGGTGGAGGGCACACAAGCGCCCCCGTGTTCCCGAATAAACTGGCGAGCGGCCGAAGGTCGATGGTCGGGCTGAATTTCCCCCGCCTGAAAAAGTGTACTACCCGAAGGTTCTACAGAACCCTCAAATGGGGAAGAGCAACAAAAAGCTGCTGGGCCACCTCCTCGCGGCAGATCAGCATATTCCGCTCTTTATAGAGATCGCGGACTTGCTCCTTCCGATCAATAGAAATCTCATTCATTTTTCGCAAAAATCCATGCGGCTCAATCTGAAAATATTGGTAGTGAATATGTCCTAAGACCGCTCGAACATTTCTTGCTTCTTCTTCACTATTTACCTCCAGAATTATACTCGGCCTGCATCTCTCCAACACATCCAGCATACCCCTAAATGCCTCAGGCTCATATCCCTATATGTCAATCTTAAGCAGACCTAGATGATGTATGTTCTTTTCTGCCAATAAGTCAGAAACTCGCCGAACCCTTATTTCAGTCTTAACCTCATTCTTACCCACTTGATGCAAAAAAGACCAACCGTTAAATGCTAAAACAGACTCCTCTCTACCTGCAGCAACATTCTCTAACTCAACGTCAAACTTATTAAGTCTGAAATTGGCAGCTGCCCGCTCTGCTATGTTTGAATTTGGTTCGATAGCAATAACTCGCGCAGCAGGATTTGCAAGCTTTGCTTCGAGAGAATAAGAGCCATTATGAGCTCCAATGTCCAAAATGACGGAAGCATCTTTTGTCAACGACCGCCAAATCTCGCGACTCGTATACTCCCAAGGTGTCTTCAGGCCTCCCCAGAAATAACGATTCGATATATGGTCGTTGTAATTAATCATCATGAGCTTATCTCCACCATCCGTAGATATGGAGAATGGCCCTCTGAAATGCAAACGCTGAAAAATGAATTCAGGCGGAGAGATAGGCCTAAGGATGTTTGCCAATGTCCTGCGACAAAAATTGACAATACTATTAATTGTTTTTTTCAAATAAGTAACATTATTGTTTCAAATCCCGGCGAAAGGCTGGCATACCGGTTACGTCCATACCCGTTATCAGCAGGTGTATGTCGTGCGTACCCTCGTAGGTTATCACGCTCTCCAGGTTGGCCATGTGGCGCATGATGGGATACTCCCCGGTTATGCCCATACCGCCCAGCACTTGGCGTGCCTCGCGTGCAATGTGTAGGGCCATGTCCACATTATTGCGCTTGGCCATGCTTATCTGGGCACTGGTAGCTCTGCCCTCGTTCTTCAGCTGGCCCAGGCGGTAGGTTAGCAGCTGTGCTTTGGTTATTTCAGTCAGCATTTCGGCCAGCTTCTTCTGGGTCAGCTGGAAAGAGGCAATGGGCACGTCGAACTGAATGCGCTCCAGGGCATACTTCAGGGCTACGTCGTAGCACTCCATCGCCACGCCAATGGTACCCCAGGCTATGCCGTAGCGGGCACTATCCAGGCAGCCCATGGGGCCTTTCAGGCCGCTTACGTTGGGCAGCAGGTTGGCTTTGGGCACCTTCACGTTGTCAAACACGAGCTCCCCGGTGGCGCTGGCGCGCAGGCTCCACTTATTGTGGATCTCGGGTGTGGTAAAGCCCTCCATACCACGCTCCACGATCAGGCCGTGGATGCGGCCCTCTTCATTCTTGGCCCACACTACTGCTATTTGCGCAAAGGGGGCGTTGCTGATCCAGAGTTTGCTGCCATTCAGCAGGTAATGGTCGCCCTTGTCCTCATAGTGGGTGGCCATGCCACTGGGGTTGCTGCCAAAGTCAGGCTCCGTCAGGCCAAAGCAGCCCATCCACTCGCCACTCGCCAGCTTGGGCAGGTATTTGCGGTGCTGCTCCTCGCTGCCGTAGGCATAGATGGGATACATCACCAGGCTACCCTGTACGGAGGCCATAGAGCGTATGCCACTGTCGCCCCGCTCCACCTCCTGCATGATGAGGCCGTAGGCCATATAGTCCAAGCCTGCACAGCCATAGGCCTCGGGCAGCATGGGGCCAAATACCCCCAGCTCGGCCATCTCGGGTATCAGGTGGGTGGGGCACTCGGCCCGCTGCGCATAGTCCTCTATGATGGGCTTTAGCTTTTCATCCACCCACTTGCGCACACTACTGCGTATCAGCTTATACTCATCGGTTAGCAGGTCGTCCAGCTGAAAGTAGTCTGGGGCGGTGTATGTGGCGGTTTTTGTAGCGGTACTCATGGTTCTTGAAAAGACAATAGATGGGGGGAAGCCTGATTAAAGATCAAGCCCCGGTAAAGACGGGGGTACGTTTTTCCAGGAAGGCCGATGTACCTTCCTTACCATCGTGGCTATTGGCTGTTTTGGCAAACTGGGCAGCCTCTACCTGATAGCCATCCTGGGCGGGATCAAAGGCCGCATTCACACTGGTAATGGTGGCGGCTACGGCCAGCGGGGCCTTTTGGTAGATCTTGCCCAGCAGCGCCAGGGCATAGTCCATGGCTTCTTCCTCGGGCTTCACGGCGTTTACCAGGCCCAGGCGCTCGGCTTCCTCAGCCTTTATCATGTCTCCGGTAAGCAGCAGCTCCATGGCCTTGGTCTTGCCGATCAGGCGGGGCAGGCGCTGGGTGCCCCCATAGCCGGCTATAATGCCCAGGTTTACCTCGGGCTGGCCAAACTTGGCCTTGGGTGTGGCCACACGCAGGTGGCAGGCCATGCTCAGCTCGCATCCGCCGCCCAGGGCAAAGCCATTTACCAGGGCAACAATGGGCTTGGCAAACTGCTCGATACGCGCGAAAAGCTGCTGACCATAGGTACTGAACGCTGCTACCTGGCTCGGCGATAGTGCCTTGATCTCGCTAATATCTGCTCCTGCTACAAAGGCCTTGTCTCCTGCGCCGGTGAGTATGATACCCTGAACGCTGGCATCGTCTTCCAGCTCGTCCAGGGCATCGGAAAGCTCCTGGAGCACCGTGCGGCTAAGGGCATTCAGCACTTCGGGCCGCTGTATCCGCAGCACACAGGTTTTACCGGTTCGGACTAGCTCTAAAACTGTATACGGCATAGCACTGCAACTAAAGTCGTTTAGTGCACAAATATACAAAGGCTTTTCAGACTATATCGGGCTGAGAGACACCATTGGCTAAACATGCGGGGCGCTTTCTTCTTCGGCCTCGTCTTGGCCCTCGCCTTCGCCAGGATGGGTACGTTTTACCACGTCTACCCCTTTAAACTTCTTGTCGTCCACCTTTTCGTCCAGAAACTGGTTTAGCTTATTGATGTCGTAAGAGGAGACAATCTCCCCAAAGGCATTGATCTCTACATCAAAGCCCTTCAGTGCTGCATTTACCTGCGGTTTCACTGCACCTCGTATTTTTCTAGCCATTGTAATACTACTAATTGGTATGCGGGCGGACAGCGTAAGAACAACAAATTGTGCCCGTTTGGTTCCATCCATTTTTGTCCGGGATTACAGGGGCATGGCTCCCTGTGCGGGGCCTTGCACTTCCTGCTGTAAATACAAAGGAGCCCGATGCGTTCGGGCTCCTTTGGGTACAGTTTAGGACACGTATCTGCCCACACACCTGGTGGAGACAAGACCCGCGTCTTACCGATTTAGCCCTGGCAAGTTAGTAGCCGATCTTCATTTCTCAAACGCAGGTGCCTACTTAATATCCACCAACGGAGAAGGGGGCTGTGGATGCTGAGTGGTGCAGGCCTTCCACTGCTGCCGGTAGTAATCCCGCTGCTGCTGTAGCTGCAGGATTGCGCGTTCCTGTTCCGCATACCGCTGCCAAAGCCCATCCTGCTGCTGCTGTAGCAGGACGGCCCACAGCACAGCCGCCACAGCCACTATGCCCAGCATGCCTATCGCCAGTATCCTTTTCATGCTGCAAATCTTGGGAAAAAAAAATCGCCCCGGCCCTTCGGCTGCCTCCATGAGGGGTGTGGTGTGGTAGATCAAGGGCCCAAGAGGCAGGCAAATCGCGACAGAGAAGAGGTGTCGGGGTGTTTGAGCATAAAAAAAGGCCACCAGATTGGCGGCCTCCTTATCTGTATCTGTCTGGGGGGGGCTTATTCCGCGTCATCGGGCAGCTCGCTGTCCGCCGCCTCCTGGTCCGTAACCTCTCCCGCTGGCAGGTCCGCGTCCAGTGCCGTGTCAGATGGGCTGTCGCTGGCGTAGTCTGCATCCTCTTTGTTCAGGCTATCCAGGTCTGCCGGCACACTTTGCTTGTTGTTCACAATGGCAATGCGTGCCAGGCGGCGGGCATAGCGTGCATGGTGGATGGCAGCCCGGTAGCGGCCCTGTACGTGCAGGGCGCGGGCATAGCGCTGGTGGCGCACTGCACGGCCCAGATGGCCCGTATAGTTCTTCCCGCTCTTTACGGCTAGCTGGGCATGCCGGATGGCCCGATTGGTGCGGCGCAGGGCCTGGCGGCTGTCATCGCGCAGTGTGGGGGTGCGGTTGTTTCGCACGCCGCGCTGGGCATAGGCTTCGGGTAGAGATACGGCAAAGAGCAAGGCCGCAAGCCCGATGAAAAGAAAAGATTTTCTCATGTTTCGTTTAGATCAATGAAGGGTGGTTCTATACCAGGAGCACGGCAAATTTCATGCCAAACGCACAGCGCACCAGAATCTGTACCGTGGGCAAAGGATCAGCCGTGCATCCACTGCTGCTTGGCTAGCAGGGTTTCGGCGGCCTCCTCATGCTCGGGGTCGGGCACGCAGCAGTCTACGGGGCATACGGCCGCGCACTGGGGTTCTTCATGAAAGCCCATACATTCGGTACACTTGCTGGGCACAATGTAGTACAGCTCCTCAGATACCGGGACCTGCATGTCCTCTGCCCCGATCACCACCCCGTTGCCAAAGTCAATCTGACCCTTCAGGTGCGTACCATCGGCATAACTCCACTTGGCCCCCCCCTCATAAATGGCCGTATTGGGGCATTCCGGCTCGCAGGCACCACAGTTTATGCATTCCTCTGTTATCACAATAGCCATCTGTATCTTCCGTTTTGGTTCTTTTGGCAACCGCCTGGGCGGCTGTATAGCAAAATACCGGCTGTAAAAGAATAATTCCGCTTTGCGCTGCAAATATGAGGCAAATTTTCAGTTTACACGATTCCGCAGGGGCACGAAAACACCTCTACAAGGCCCGAACTAAACCCAGATGTAATTATTTTATGGTATAATATTTTTAAATAGCACAAAAAAATTTATATTTTCAATTTAAAATTCCGCAAAAACAACGAACGCTTACCAAAACGAGACCGGTCTCCTTGCATACAGGCTTCCCTTTATGCTAAGCAAGAAACCACAAACAACCCGCCACACATACCCCCCCGAAATGCTTCAGACTGAAATAGACAGCTTAATCCACTCGCTCGTAGGATTGTCCGAATCGGATGCCCTGCAGCTGCTGGTGCATCAGCACCCAGGCACGGCCGTGTTCAGTACGGCACTGGGCCCCGAGGACCAGGCAATTACCCACCTGCTGGCGCAGGCAGCGCTGCCAGTGCGGATATTCACCCTGGATACTGGCCGCCTGTTTGCCGAGAGCTATGAGCTGCTAGACCAAACCCGCAGCCGCTACCCGGGCCTACCCATACAGGTCTACTTCCCGCAGCATACGGCAGTAGAGCGGCTGCTGAGTGAGCAGGGCCCTTTCAGCTTCTACGAAAGCGTGGAGGCCCGCAAACACTGCTGCCATATACGCAAGGTAGAGCCGCTGCAGCGTGCCCTGCAGGGTGCCAGCCTGTGGATAACCGGCATACGGGCCGAGCAGAGCACCCACCGCAGCGAAATGCAGCCCCTGGAGTGGGACGAAACGCATCGGGTGCTCAAGTTTCACCCCATCTTCTACTGGACCGAGACGCAGCTGTGGAACTATATTCATGCCCATCACATCCCCTACAACAAGCTGCACGACCAGGGATACCCCAGCATAGGCTGCCAGCCCTGCACCCGCGCCATAAGCCCGGGCGAAGACCCACGGGCCGGGCGCTGGTGGTGGGAGCAGAGCCAGAAGGAATGCGGCCTGCACGAACACGAGTAAGCTGGCTGTTCCGTAAATTTGATCCCGCAAAACGCACGCCATACGGCCCTATATCCTGGCCCACAAGCCACCCCACCACACATGTCAACACACGCACCCACCCAAGCCCTGCTGCACCTGGACTACCTGGATGCCCTGGAGGCAGAAGCCATTTACATCCTGCGCGAAGTGGCAGGCCAGTTTGAACGGCCTGCGCTGCTCTTCTCCGGCGGCAAAGACTCCATTACCCTGGTGCACCTGGCCCGCAAGGCCTTTGCGCCTGGGCCCCTACCCTTTCCGTTGGTGCACATAGACACTGGGCACAACTTTGAAGAAGTAATTGCCTTTCGCGACCAGCTGGTGAAGCAAACGGGCGCGCGGCTGGTGGTAGGCTATGTGCAAGACAGCATAGATGCCGGCAAGGTGGTGGAGCAAACGGGCAAAAACGCCAGCCGCAATGCCCTGCAAACCGTTACGCTGCTAGACACCATACAGGCCCAGGGCTACGATGCCTGCATAGGGGGTGCCCGCAGAGACGAAGAAAAGGCGCGGGCCAAGGAGCGGGTATTCTCCTTTCGGAACAGCCTGGGGGCCTGGGACCCCAAGCGCCAGCGCCCCGAGCTGTGGAGCCTGTACAATGGAAAAATAAACCCCGGCGAGAATGTACGCTGCTTCCCCATAAGCAACTGGACCGAACTGGACGTGTGGAACTACATCCGCCGCGAGCAGATAGCCCTACCCACCCTCTACTTTGCCCACACCCGCCAGGTAGTGCGCAGGCAGGGGCAGTGGCTGGCTGCCCACCCCATCCTGGAGATTGACGGAGCGGACGAAGTAACAAGCCTGCGTGTACGCTTTCGCACGGTGGGAGACATCTCCTGCACCGCAGCCCTGGAGTCTGAGGCCGACACCCTGGATACCGTCATCGAAGAAATAAGCCAGGCACAGATAACCGAGCGCGGCACCCGGATAGATGACAAGGCCAGCGAGGCAGCCATGGAAGACCGAAAAAAAGGCGGCTATTTTTGAGTAAAACCGCACAAAACAACCACACACACCGGCATAAGCGAGCCCAGGCAGCGGCGGCGCAACGATAGAAAAAGAAAGACGGTATACCCCCAAAGAGAAAAAATGGAGATTCTACGATTTTTGACCGCAGGCAGCGTGGACGACGGCAAAAGCACGCTGATGGGCCGCCTGCTGTACGACAGCAACAATGTGCCGCTGGACATACTGGCAAGCATCGAGCGCGGCTCGGTAGGCAGAACAGATGGCTCGCTGGATCTTTCGCTGCTGACTGACGGCCTGCGGGCCGAGCGCGAGCAAGGCATAACCATAGATGTGGCCTACAAATACTTCCATACCCCCACACGCAAATTCATCATAGCCGACACGCCCGGCCATGTGCAGTACACCCGAAACATGGTAACCGGCGCCAGCAATAGCGAGGCCGTGCTGCTGCTGGTGGATGCCCGAAATGGCATAATGGAGCAAACACGCCGCCACAGCCTTCTATGCCAGCTGCTGGGCCTGCGGCACTTTGTGCTGTGCGTAAACAAGATGGACCTGGTAGACTACTCCGCCAGCCGCTACGAGGCTATTTGCGCAGACTTCCGGGCTATGGCAGCCCGCATGGGCCTGGCCGATGAGCAGCTGTATACCCTGCCCGCCGCCGCACGCACGGGCCAGAACGTGGTGCACCCCGCCCAGGCCGACATGCCCTGGTACACAGGCCCCACCCTGCTGGGCCTGCTGGAGGCCCTGCCTGTGGGCCAGCCCAGAGACCTACCCATGCGCTTTCAGGTGCAGGGGGTTATCCGCCCACAATCTGCCGAACTGCACGACTACCGGGGCTATATGGGCAAAGTGCTAAGCGGAAGCCTGCGGGTGGGAGACACCATCACCGCACTACCCAGCTACATGCCCGCCACCATTACCCACATTAGCCTGGGAGACAAGCAGCTGGAGCGTGCCATAGCGCCCGCCTCCGTAACCCTGGAGCTGGATACCCAGATAGACATTAGCCGGGGCGACCTGCTGGCGGCCAGCGAGGCACTGCCAGAAGAAACAAGCCTGCTGGAGGCCAACCTGTGCTGGATGGACCCACGCCCGCTGAAGCCAGGCACGGCACTGATCCTGCAGCACAACAGCCAGCGGCTGCCCTGCAAGCTACAGCAGATTGTACACAAAGTAGACATAGAAACCCAAACGGAAGTGCCCGATGTGCCCCAGCTGCAGCTAAACGACATTGCCCGTGTGCGCCTGGCCCTGGGTGGCCCCGTATTTGCCGATGCCTATACGACCAACCCCGCCAACGGAGCCTTCATCCTGATAGAACCTACCCGAAATGACACGGTGGCCGGCGGCATGGTTCTGGCTTAAACCTGTGGTTCATGCGGTCCGGCCCGGGTATCCGGGCCAGCAGGTCAGTTGCGTGCGATGCCTGTGCCCGACAATAATGGCCGCCCAGGCTACTCAGATACCTCCAGCGGCAGGAAGCGGCTCAGCCAGCTGCTGGCCATGGTGGTGCGTAGCCCATCCAGCGAACCCCGGTGTACACAGGTAATGTCCAGCACCTGCGTGTGGGGTGCCAGCACACCGCGCTGCAGCAGGTCGGGCACCTGGTTGTAGTGGCATTCGCACAAGCGGTCGGCCCGATAGTAGAAGACGGTACTGGCATCCAGCAGCTGATTTCCATGCCGGGCCACGCGGGCTAGCACCATCTGCGTCATCCAGTCTATGCTACAGCCACTCTTTTCGTCCAGTGCCTCTACCACCAGCAGCCTGTCTTCTACAAACTGCATCCGGCTAGGCACAGGCTTACCGTGTGCCTTCCAGCCCGCCAAAACCTGTTCGAGTTCCGAGCGAAGATCCTCACTGGCCTTGCGTGCCAATGGGAAGATCCATATATTTTGCATAACGCAAATTTAACATGTTATCTCAACTACCGGTTCAATTTCGGGGCTTTTTGCTGCTTTTGCTGCTGCTAGCAGGTAGCTGGCTGCTGCAGCACTGGCCCCCCCGGGCACCCGCAGAGGTGCTGGGCCCTGCGGCGCAGCCCTTCCGGCTGGATGTAAACACGGCCTACGAGGCCGAATTGCAGCGGCTGCCGGGTGTATCGGCACGCCTGGCGCAGCAGATTGTGGCGTACCGGAATGCACACGGCTACTTTCACGCAGTATCGGATCTGCAGCAGGTGCCTGACATGGGCCAGCACTGGCAGCAGCTGGCACCCCTGCTGTATGTAGATACGCTTGCGCTGCTGCGGCTGAAGGAAGCCGACACCCTGGCACCTGGGCCACACAGGCGGCAGAACCTGAACTATGCCAGCGCGGAGACCCTGAGCCAGCCAGGCCTATTGCCCCGCAAAACTGCCGCCCTGCTGGTAATGACCCGGCAGCAGCAAGGGCCCTACCGCCACTATGCAGACCTGATGCAGCGCGTGCCGCTCAGCGCCCACGAGCGGCGCGTCCTGGAGCTGTACTTCTACTGCGGCAAGACAATCCCGATCCTGGACCTGAACCTGGCAGACAGCGGCAGCCTGCGCCAGCTGCCTGGCATAGGCCAGAAGCTGGCAGCGCGCATTGTGCGCTATCGGCACACGCTGGGCTACTACCACGCGGTGGAACAGCTGCGCGAGCTACCACGCCTGAGCGAGAAGAACTATCGGCGCATGCAGCCCTACCTATATGTGCGGCAGCGGGCGGGGGTAATGACGCTGGACTCGCTGCGCCGGGCTACCCGGCTCCGCCACCCGTACTTTCGGGGTAGCGAGATGCCCCTGCTGGAGGCATGGGCACTGCAGCTAGACTCGCTGAACCGACCCACCTTTGACCATGCACCCGTATCCGAAGCATGGCGCAGCAGGGCCTTGCCCTACATGGCTTTTCGCGTGTACCCGGAATGAAGCGAGATAAAACAAGACCATACCCTAGCCTGCCGCCTCGCCGTTGCAGCTCGCTGTGCCCTGCTTCCGGCCTGCTGCTAGTGCATCCAGCTCTGCCAGTAGTTCTCGTCCTCTATGGCACTGGCCTCTTTGGTAAGCCATAGGGTACGGAATGTATCCACCATTACGGCCAGCTCCTCGGTACTCTTCTGGCCGATGGAGCGCTCCATGGCCCCAGGGTGTGGCCCGTGGGGGATGCCCATGGGGTGCAGGGTTATCTGGCCCTGCTTAATGTTGTTGCGGCTCATAAAGTCGCCATCCACATAGTACAGTACCTCATCACTGTCTACATTACTGTGGTTGTAGGGTGCGGGTATGCTCTGGGGGTGATAGTCGTACAGGCGGGGGCAGAAGCTACAGATGACAAAGGTATTGGTCTCAAACGTCTGATGAATAGGCGGGGGTAGGTGTAGCCTGCCGGTAATGGGCTCGAAATTGTGGATGCTGAAGATGTAGGGGTAGAAGTAGCCATCCCAACCTGCGTAGTCGAATGGGTGGGTGGCATAGGTGTAGGGATGCAGATAATGCTCTTTTTTGATCTGGATCAGAAAATCTCCCTGCTCGTCGTGGGTCTCCAGTGCCTGGGGTGTGCGGATGTCGCGCTCATAGATGGGGCTGTGCTCCTCAAACTGCCCATAGCGGTTCATGTAGCGCTTGGGGAAATAAACAGGCGTAAAAGATTCGATGATAAAGAGGCGATTGTCTTCCGTATCGAATTCAAACTGGTGTACCACCCCGCGCGGGATATGGAGATAGTCTCCGTAGGAGAAGGTCAATGAACCGAAAGGCGTCTTTAGGGTGCCGCTGCCCCGGTGTACAAACACCACCTCATCCGCACTGGCATTCTTAAAGAAATACCCCTCTGTACCACGGCGGGGGGCTGCCAGCAGGATTTGCACGTCTGCGTTGGCCAGCATAATCTTTCGGCTTTTGATGTAGTCGTCTGCGGGCGCTACCTGAAAGCCCATGTAGCTGCGGCTCTGCATGTTGTGTTCCACATCTATATCTGGGCCACAGGGGCGCGCGGCACCTATGTGCTTCACCATAGTGGGCGGATGCACATGGTACACCAGGCTGTATATATTGCTGAATCCCTCGGTGCTTACCAGTTCTTCTTGATATAGTGCACCATTGGGCTGGCGCATCACCGTGTGGCGTTTGGGCGGAACCGTTCCCCGGAATTGGTAGTGTGGCATGGTATGTAGCGCGATGATTTGTGTACTTGATTATACTCGTTTCTCGATTATTTTTCAAAAATGTATCGAGCCCGAATTGTAACGGCAAGCTAAGATAGCTGTTGGAAAAAAAGTATGACTTTTGTCACCTATGCGGCTGGCAGACCTATGGCACAAAGCCCGGCACCCCGAATACTGGCCCACGGCTTTGTTTTACGCGCCTGTAATCGTGCAGTGGCTATGGCATAGCCTGCGGGCAGGCAGCCTTACCTGGCCCATACTGGGCAATCCGGGCATCTATCTGGGTGGTCTGCTGGGCGAGAGCAAGCGCGAGATCATGCAGCTGATACCCGATGGGGCCAAGCCACACACACTAGACCTGCCTGCGGGTACCGATGCGGCTACGGCCCATGCAGGGCTGTTGGCAGCCGGGTTGCACTTCCCGCTGGTAGTAAAGCCAGACGTGGGAGAGCGCGGCACCGGCGTGGAGAAGCTGGAGAGCCCCGAGCAGCTGGACAGCTACCTGGCACGGGCGGGCACCAGGCCCCTGCAGGTGCAGGCCTTTATAGACTGGCCGGTGGAGGCCGGGCTCTTCTACATACGCCAGCCCAATGCGACCAAGGGCACACTAAGCAGCGTGGTGATTAAGGATTTTCTGCACGTAAAGGGGGATGGGGCACGCAGTGTACGTCGGCTAATGAACGAGCTGCCACGGGCGCGCTTTCAACTACAGCGGCTGAGCACGACGCGCCTGGACCTGGACTACATACCCGCCCCGGGGGAACAAATGCTGCTGGAGCCCATAGGAAACCACTGCCGTGGCACTACCTTCGTAAACGGCCAGGCCCTACGCAGCCCCGCACTCAGCCAGGCCGTACACGAGCTGGCGATGCAAATACCGGGTTTCTACTACGGCCGCTTCGATGTAAAAGCACGCAGCCTGGCAGACCTGCAGCAGGGCCGCTTCCAGGTAATGGAGCTGAATGGGGTAGCCAGCGAACCCGGGCATGTGTACGACCCCGATTATCCGCTGCGCCGGGCCTGGAAAGACCTGCTGTGGCACTGGCGGCAGCTGTACCGCATCTCGCGCCAGCTGCATGCCCGTGGCCTGCCCTACCCCCACAAACGCACGGTATGGAAGGCCGTCCGGCAGCACAAGGCACAGTAATTTATCCGGAAGACCTGTTTCCTCACGTCCAAAAATGCTAATTTTGCAGGCGTTTAGATAAACTGTTTTTGTTACCCCACAACGTATCTCCACCATCACCATGGCAGGAACCATTACTTTCTCGATCATCAAGCCGGATGCCGTGGCCAAGGGCCATGCAGGTAAAATTCTGGATCAAATCCTACAGGCAGGTTTCCGGTTGAAGGCCCTGAAGCTGATGCACCTGAGCCAGGCCGAAGCAGAAGGCTTTTATGCCGAGCACCGGGCACGTCCGTTTTTCAGAGACCTGGTAGACTTTATGACCAGTGGGCCCTGCATACCCCTGGTACTGGAGAAGGAAAATGCGATAGCAGACTTTCGCCTGCTCATTGGTGCCACCAACCCGAAAGAGGCGGCAGAGGGCACCATACGCAAGCTGTATGCAGATAGCATAGATGCCAATGCCATACATGGCAGCGACAGCGATGAAAACGGCCTGCGCGAAAGCCGCTATTTCTTCTCGGAAATAGAGGAAGTGAGCGTAGAAAAAGCCATGGCCTAAACAGCCCGCTGGCACACAAAATAATAAAAGCCCCCCAAAGGGGCTTTTATTATTTTGTGCTCAGCCTGTTTTGTACGCAGTGGGCAGCATGGAAGTGCGCCGACAAAACTGGTATTACCAACCGTGGGTGCGTTCGCGCAGTGCTGGCTAGCGCAGTCACCTGCGCCTCCCGCCCATGGTGCTAGCAACGCAGAGCGTGTACAAAAAACAGCTGCTACTCCAGGCAAGTGCTTGCGTAGGCGGGCAGTGCCCTGGCCCCCAGCCGGTGGGCAGTGCGAAAGTCTCGGCAGGCAGACTCCGGATTATTCAGGTACTCCTGTAGCAGCACCGCCCGGTTCTGGTAGGCCTGTGCATTCGTGGGGGCCTGCTCTGTGGCCGTAGTCAGGTCGTAGTAGGCCTGCACGTACTCCCCCATTACCTGGTACACCAGGGCACGCTCCACATACAGCTCATCGGCAGTGGGCTGCAGGGCTATGGCCTGGTCCAGGTCCTTCAGGGCATCGGCGGTGTTTCCGCGTGCCTTCTGTAGCCTGGCCCGCAGGTGCAGGCAGGGAACACAGTCGCGCTTCAGGCTCAGTGCCGTGTCCAGGCTTCGCACAGCGGCAGCATAGTCATACAGGCTGGTATGGCCGGGCAAAAAATCCAGTCGATAGTCCTTTTGCAGGCGAGCCAGGTAGGCCTCGTCGTATATTCGGTCGTTCTGGAAGAGCGTGGGCTGTAGCTGCTCGTATTGATCGTAGTGAGCAAGCAGATAGGCCCGCAGCAGGTAGGCATAGTCATTCTTCGGGTCCAGCCGGATAGCCTGGTCGTAGTCGGCCAGGGCCATGGCCTCTTGCCCCAGGCCCTGGTAGCAGCTAGCCCGCAGGGTGTGCGCGGCCGCATTGGCGGGGCTCATGGCCAGGGCACTATCCAGGTACACGATGGCTGCCTCAAAGCGTTGTGCCTCCTTCAGCCTGGAGGCCTGCTCCAGGTAATAGGTAAGCCTGGGACGATCGGCTACATATACCGAACAAAGCGCAAGAAGTGTGTAGATCCACAGCATGACGACCGAAACTTGAAGTTACGTATAGCGATTGGATTTATAAAGCCGGGCCTTAAAATCTGAAAATGTACGAGCCACGTAGAACAGCCGGGCCTTGCGATCTGCGAGGGAGATCTCAGCCTGATCCACCTCCTGCTCCGCGTCCCAGAAAAAGATCTCGCCGGTATCGGTGTCTATGCACATCACATTCCGAAATTGGTCGAAAGCGATGGGCAGCAGCGACTTGGCCGGAAGTCGCCGTCGATACTCCTGGTAGTTCTTGCTCAGGTCCTCGCTACCGTCCGGATTAACGCTAAGGAATTTACGTATTTTGAAGTGATAAAGATGCCGACTGTCTATACCGGGGTCGGCATACACGTCGCAGTCGTGGTCGGCATAGTGCAGGTACTCCCTACTTTTAAGAAAATCAATATAGCTGGCCGGAATTTCGCCCGTTACCTTCCTGGCCAGGCGCTGAATGTGCTTCTGAACCACACGCTCCCATTTATTGGGTGGCAGCCCGCGCATTCGGTGGCCATGTCTGCGGTCCTTCTCGGGGAAAAAAGCCATGACGAGGGGGCCACAATAGCTTAGTTAGGGAACTGTAGGCCAACGAGCAGGATGTCGTCAATCTGCTCATACTCTGTGCCCATCCAGTCTTCTATGGCCTTAATTAGCAGCTCGCGCTGGCTATCCATGGGCATGGTCGAAACTTCTTGCAGCAGCTTTTTCAGCTTTCCTACCATAAATTTTCGTCCCTCGTCTCCACCAAACTGATCCTGAAATCCATCTGAATACAAATACATGGCATCCCCTGCCTGCAGGCTATGCTCCTGCAGGGTAAAGATACGCTGCTCTTCCAGCTGCAAGCCGCCGACGGACATCTTGTCGGGCTTATATTCCAGGATCTCTTCGCCACGTATTACTACAACCGGATTATTTGCACCCGCCAGATATACTCTGCCTTCCTCCTTATCCCACATCATCAGGGTGATATCCATACCGTCTCGGCTCTTGCTACCCTCCTGGTCTTGCCTAAGGGCCTTTCGTACGCCCAGGTGAAGCTGATTGAGGATCTGATCGGGCATATTGGTATCCTCCTGTAGTACAATCTGGTTCAGCAGGGTATTCCCGATCATGGTCATGAAGGCCCCGGGTACGCCGTGGCCCGTACAGTCGGCCACGGCCAGGATCTTGTATCGATCCTTGGCTGCATACCAATAGAAGTCGCCCGATACAATATCCTTGGGCCGCCATAGCACAAAGGATTTTTCGAAGGTGCGGCGGATATCCTCTACGCGGGGTACAATGGCATTTTGGATACGGAAGGCATAGTTGATGGAATCGGTTATTTCTTCCTGCTTCTCCTCAATAATTTTGTATGCCTCTTCCAGCTTCTTCTTTCCTTCTTCTATAATTCGCTTTTCGCGCTCTACAGCATCCCGTTCTTTCTCGGTCTTTTCTCGCTCCAGGTTGATTTTCAGAGCCGCCATTTCCTTTTGCTTGCGCTGGTCCTCCTCCTTTTTCCGGTCGGTTATATCCCTGGAGTTCAGTACAATGCCCGCTATGAGCGGGTTATCTAGCAGGTTAGTACCGTTGCTTTCGAAATAGAGCCAGGTACCGTCTCGATGCTGGATGCGGAAACTAAATAAGAAGGTGTGGCTCTGCCGTTCCAGGGCATAGCGCAGGATGGAATGATCTTCGGCGTGAATAAGCTCGAAAATAGACTGACCCACCAGGTCATCTGGCATATAGCCCAGCAGGCGCTCGATAGAGGGACTCTGGTACTGGATATTGCCCGCAGTGTCTATAATGGTGATAATATCCAGCGAGTTCTGGATCATTACCTTATACTTACTGTCCTCCACGGTCTCGGCCTTGGTTACCTTGCGGCGGTCGTCCAGCTTCAGGCCGCGCGTCAGGCCACTGAGGCGCATGGTAACAAAGAGCACCGTGATAAAAGAGAAGAAGGAGAGGAAGCCGGCCACAATGCCCTCTACATATATTTCCTTGCCCGTCTTCATAAAGTCGGTGCCCAGGCTCATCACCACCGTCAAATAGCCGATGAGGACAACCATGACGACAATCAACACTCGGTTCAGGTTGCGGATGTTCTTGCGCAACATGCGCATTCTCCGAGATCTTCTGCTTGCAACACTCATTGCTTTTCAGTAGTAATAGTCTGGTTAGAAGCTGGGGAATGGATGGGCAGAGCCGCGATAATTTTGCCCCCCCACCAGGTAGCTGACCATGACCTGCAGGCCACCATAGCTGTTGGGGGCGAGGGTTTCGCTGGTAATCAAAAAGTCGTAGCCAAAGCCCACGGTCAATGCCTTCTGTAGCTGGAAACCGCCAAAGGCCGTAATGACCTCGGCATTACGCAGGGTGCTACCCAGTATGAAGGCTGCCTTCTCTCTACCAAACCACACGTTGTTTTCGTAGAGCACAAAGCGGGTAAAGAAAGAGGCGCTCCACAGGTCGCTGTTGTTCTGGGTTTGGTACTGCAGGTGCAGGTTTAGGTCAAAAGGCGTACGTGTGCGCAGCCTGCCCCCGCCCACAAAGGTGTTGCGCATATTCAGGCGTGCGCCCTTTCCGCGGTCAAAAAACTCAACAACCGGGCGATTAATGTGGTGTACGGAGAAGCCAAGATAGTGGTTGAACTCCGGATTTCCCTTGATCTTCTGAGTCCGATACCACATAAGGCCCAGGCTGATGTCGGGGTATAGAATGCTGAGGTCGCTCAGGTCCTCGCCCGTAGGGCGCGAGAAGCCAATGCCGTCAAACTGGTCTTCGAACCGGTAGTCACCCTTTAGCAGCTGGCGCTGCACGAGGCCAAACTGGAAGCCGGCACGCAGGTGGTGGTAGCGCACCTTGGTGCCCAGTGGTGCCTCGTAGGCAAAGGCAAACTGCCCCTGTGTGGTGCGTATTCCGCCGGCTTGGTCAGTCTGTAGCAGCATGCCCACACCACCATAGGCAAAGCTGGTCTTGACCGGCAGGTTGGCCGACAGCGTGCTGGTGTTGAACTTCTCTGTGGGCGTGGTGGTACGCACCCGGTGGCTCAGGGTAGCATTGAAGGTGCCCTCGGCTAGACCTGCAAAAGACGGAGTGAGGATGAGGGGATGGCTATAAACAATGGCATAGCTGGGGTCTTGGGCACGGACGCACAGTGCTGCCAGAAGAAAAGTGAGGAGAATGACCAGTAGCTGTTTCATCCGGCTTATCGGATCAGGGTGACCGCCCCCTCATAGAGGATCGGTGCCCTGTTCTCGCGGTTAATTTTTGCCTTGTAGGTATACGTACCCGGATCGAACGGGCGGCCCGAGCTGTCGTTTCCATCCCAGCCAGTACGCCTGTCGGTCTCGAATATCATATTCCCCCAGCGGTCAAAAATACGAATGTACTCCACAGTAGGCTGGCCCGTGAGGGGTAGCGGACGGAATAAATCATTCATATCATCCTTGTTTGGCGAAAAGGCCGTGGGGAAAACATATTCTTCCTCGCGTATTTCTACATAGTCTTGCCGGATCAGGATGTCTTCGCAGCTCTGCAAGGGTGCGCCCAGGCCCCTGGGTACTAGCTCGGTAATGATCTGGAAGATGGTAAACTTACCTGTCCGGCCGTAGGTAATGAGCGGGTTCAGTTCATTAGAAATAAACTCCCCCCCCCGCTGTAGCGTATCGCCCACATACCACAGCACACTCAGCGAGTCGGAGTCGAAACCAGCCTGTACGTTGGTTACGTTGGTCCTGAAGGCACTTACAATCTGTATATCGGGCGCATAGATGGGCGAAATAGGCAGGCGAGCCTGCCCCCGGGGAATGATGGGCGGGATGCCCTCTTCCTCCTCCTGCACCTTGGGGTAGGCATAGAAGCCTGCTGTGGGGGTAGGGGCGGCCCAGATAGAGTCTTCCACCAGAATCTCGCAGCCGGTAGCCGGATCGGTGCAGGCCACTACGTAGTTGAAGCGGCCCAGGGTAGTAATGGGGAAAGGTACGGTGTCTCGCGCCGCTGTGCTATTGCTCAGCAGCGGATTCAGGCTTGTGCCGGTCTGTACTTCCTCCAGGGTGTTTCTGTACCAGGTACGCGTTTGGCAGCTAGCCATGGTGGTAGGGTCGGTGGTCAGGAAGTAGTCCTCAAAGGTGCCGCATACGTCCCGGTTCACCAGGTCAAATCTGGGATTCGTAAAGGGTGCCACATTGATGGTGATGCTAGCCGTATTTCGGCATCCATTTGAAGTGGTGGCACGCACCAGGTAGTTGGTATTGGCCAGCGGGCGCACGATAGGGTTCAGCGGGTCGGACACATCAAAGGGGGTGGGGCTCCACACCACATCCGTGAGCGGCCCGGCCGGACTCTGGCTCAGCGTGAGCTGTAGCACCTCGCCCGGGCAAATACTGGTAGTGGTAGCAGATATGGCAATGGGATTCGGAGGGATAACATTGACCACGATATTGTCCACTATTACGCACCCACTAGGGTCAGAGATTGTCACCTCAAACTGCTGGCTAGCGTTGGGATAGACAATGATCTTGCTCTCGCTGCTGGTGGTAGATTCTATCTGAAAGCGTGTGGGATCTGAAGTAGTCCAGGAGAAGCCCGAGCCTGGCAGGCCCACAGCCGTTATGCGCAGGCTGTCTTCCTGGCAGATGGTAACCGAGGGCGAAGCGGGTGTGCTGATGCCCGCCACGGCAACACCTGATACGACAATCGACTGTGTGAAGTCTACAGAGTCTGAAATACAGTTTCCGTTCCCCACACGCCAGGTCAGATGTATGGTGCCAGTAGCGGCATCGGCATTCGTACTGTGGTATGAGGCACCGGCTGTGGTGGGGCTGGGCAAAAACTGGCCGGTACCATTGGTGGTAAACCAACGTCCGCCCGTGGCACCCGCACCCAGGAAGGCTGGCAGTGTGCTGGTAGAGGAATTGGCACAGATAGTGATGGGGGTGAAGAGCGAGAATCCCCCCTCAGGCAGCTTAAACTTGGGTAAGGCCTGGGTGTAATCCACAGGGTCGCAGCTGCCATTGCTCACGCGCCAGGTTAGCACTACGTTGGTAAGGTCGTCAGACGGTACCGATTGGTAGCGTGCAAGGGGGTCTGTGGGATCTGGAAGGAAGGTTATTGGATCCACAAATGTTCCGCCCCCGTTTGTGCTCCACAGCCCGGTAGCACCCAGGGTGGTAATGCTGGCACCCAGCGAGATGGTGGGATCACCCGGGCAGATCGTGGGGATGGGCGTAGTAAATGTTCCCTCCGGCAAAGCATCCACGATGATATTTTTGGTGTAGGATACATCGGGGCACTCGCCATTGCTCAGCGTCCAGCGGAGGGCAACGTTGGTGCCGCCATCGCCCTGTACCGGTATAAACCGGGCATTGGGATTGGAGGTGGGGCTGGTAAAGCCGCCCGAGCAGCCAACGCAGCTCCACTGGCCGGTGCCAACCTGCTGTGCAATCGGCGTATTTCCGCTACCGGCTAGCATAGCACTTAGCTCGCCCACGCATACGGGGGCTATAGCCGGCCCCGCATCTCCATTGGGTGGGACATCCACCTGAAGGAGCTGAGAATAGGGTATAGTCGCGCAAGCCGCATCACTCTGTACATTCCAGATAACAGTTACTTGCTGGCCTGCATCTGCCAGAGTGGACTGGAATTGTGCATTCTGGGTATTTACATTAGGCAAGAAACTGGCAGCGGAGCCGGCACTACAGTTCGTACAGCTCCAGTAGCCCGTACCATCGGTAACGAAGGGCACCAGGAGGGACGTGGAATATCCGGCACAGACGCTAAACAGGTTGGTAGAGAAGCCACCGGCAGGCGTGTTGCTGATATTCAGCTGGCGGGTAATGGAGAACTCTGAACAGGCACCATTTTCTACCGTCCAGCTTATGTTTACCGGCACCAGGCCGGTGCTATTGGCGGGGAGTACGGGCGTAAAGGTTGTGTTGCCAGCTGTGGCTGAACCCGTGGCGTTGAAAACAGACTGCGCGAAGGTGCCATAACCCGCAGGGTCTACACTCCAGGTGCCGATGGAACCGCTGGGCCCCACGGTGGCCACCAGGTTCAGTACATCCGTTTCGCAGATGGTAGTCTGGGCCAGTGCATCAAAGGTGCCATTCAGCGCGGTATTCAGCACAGATACGAAGCGGGTGTTTACATCGGCTGGGCAGATCCCGTTGCTCACCGTCCAGCGCAGCTCAATGGTTTTGCCTCCGTCCAAAGCATCCGAGCGGTAGCGCGCTTGAGGGTCATTGGGTGCCGCGCCACCAGCCGAATCTACAAAGCTGCCAGCCACCGGCACATTGGTAATGGCCTCTACAGCCGTCCAGGTTCCGGTCCCCAAGGATGCGGTCGCGTTCAGAGGCGGCGTCTCCGATCCAGCACAGATGGGATCCTGTGGGGTATTAAAGACGCCCACCGGGGGCTGCACCATATTCAGGGTGATGGTCAGAGTTTCGGGGGTGCAGGGGGCTGACTCGGTTATCCAGTACAGCTGCACGGTGGTACCGGCATCTACTGGGCCCGGCACATAGCGCACCTGATTGGGGGTAGCGGTAGCTACAAAGCCCCCCCCGCCCACTGCGGGCGAACTGGAGGCCCAGCGGCCACTAAAGCCCGTCACCACAGTGCCCGTCAGTATGGGGGTAGTGGCACCAGCCTCAAAGCAGATGTCGGCTAGGGTGGTGGGCGTAACGGTGCCCGAAGGAATGGGTGCAACAACAAGCTCCTGGCTAAACGCCGCCAAACCGCACGGACCAGGGCCGGGGGAGGCCTCCACCGTCCATACCAGCTGCACGGTGCCCGAGCTACCCACAGGCGGCGTGTAGGTGGCATTGGGGGTGTTTACTGAGGGCGAGAAAGTACCCCCGAAAGCAGCAGGACTTACACTCCAGGTACCCTGAAAGCCCGGGCCCGCCATAGCACCCAGACCTGCCGTAGCTGTATTGACGCATATGGCCTGAGGTGCCGTGCTAAAACTTCCGTCTATCACGTCTGCGGAAACAAAAAACTCATCGGTAGCGGTGGTACAACCGCAGCTAGGCTGACATACCTCATACTCCACTTGCACAAATTTTCCGGCATCTGCTGCCACCGACACATACCGGGCATCCGGGCCCGTGCCACCATTGGGGCCAACGAAAACACCCTGGCCTGTATAGTTGCCTGCCGTATTGAGTATGGTACGCCAGGTTCGGGTTACCGGGGGCACGTTGCCCGTATTGGTAAGGTTGGTACCGGTAACATTAAAGGGGTCGGTGGTACCATTCACACAAATATTGGGCACTGCTGCTATGCCGGTAATAGCAGGGTCATCGCCTATCTGTACCACTCGGTCTACCGTCTGGGGTGTGCAGGGTGGATTGGCGGTGGTAAAGCGGATCACAACCTCTTGTGCGTCATTGCCCGCACCATCCACCGGGGGGGTGTATAGGCCAGTGCTGGTAATGCTGCCGCCCCCCGATACAAGAGAAAAACTACCCGTACCGTCTACAGCCACGCCCGAGAACTGCACTGCCGCACTGCCCGCACAGATGGGGTTGGGCTGATCAAAGGTGCCAAAGGGGTCTTCGTTTACGGTAATAGGGCGGGTAATGACCAGGTTATTGCAGCCCGCAGTAGCAACCGTGTAGGTAATGGTAATGGGTAGTCCCCCATCCGAGTTTACCGACTGATAAAAGGTGCCTGCACCTGTGGCAACAATGCTGCCATTGCCGTTCTCCAAATACGCTTCGGTTCCGCCGCTGGTTGTCGTTCCATTAAGGGGACCAATCAGGGCTCCGGCACAGTATGGGCCGGGCGACAGGGTGAAGCTGCCATTCACCACCTGTGGCAGTATGGTTACATCCTGCTCATAGGGTACGGAGCTACAGCTACCGTTGGTAACCGTCCAGCGCAGTGTGCGGGTTGTACCCGCGTGCGTGGGAAGCGAGAGGTAGACAGCATTGGGGTCCAAGGCCGGATTGGCAGCATATATTGGATTCGTTGTTACAAAGGTGCCGGCTGCACCCGGACTCACATCGGTCCATACCCCGGTGCCGTGTATAGCCGTGACACCCAAGCTGCCGGTGCTGCCCCCCCCACAGATGGGGGCAGGTGCGGTGGCAAACGTACCCTCGGAGGTGTGGTCGATGGTGATCTGCCGCTCCAGCAGCAGGGCATCACAGCTGCCGGAGGTAACCAGGTAGTAGAGGGTTACGGTCTGCTGAGAGCCTGCTATAACCCCCACATCGGTGGTAAAAGTCGCATTGGGGTCTGCCTCGGCGCTAAAGTCGCCATAGGGGCTGTCCAGCCAGAAACCATTGCCTGCCGTCAGGGTGCCACCCAGTGCAGGCGTGGTGCTACCTTCGCAGAGGGTTATCGCCGTATTTGCCATGGTAGCTACTGGCACGGGGGCCCGCGCGACAAACACCACATCGCCAATGGCGGTGCTACAGACCTCTTGGATGAGCACCCGGAAATACGCATCGGCCGTAATGGCACCCGTTGTGTAGGTAGAGGTACCGGCTGCAGTGTTGTTTACCACTGTTCCATTGTTTGGGTAGGCACCACCGCCTGTGGCGGCCGTCCAGCCCGAGGTTCCGTCGGCCGAGGTCTGCCAGGTGATGGTGGTGCCCGTACTCAGGGTGCCGGTATACAGCAGGCTGGCCGTGGTGCCCTGGCAGTAGTCACCGCTGCCTACAGTGAGGCCGCGCTCAGGTGCCGGGCCTACGGTTAGCGCGAAAGAGGCATTGGATACATCCGTGCAGGTGCCGTTCAGGTCTCCGGCCACGGCGCGGTAGTAGTAGGTGCCCAGCGCCGTGAGCGGTAAAGTTATCAGGGTGGCAGACTGTGCTCCCTCGTCAATGAACTGCCAATTAGCATCGCCGGCGATGGTGGGGGGATTGGTGGTCAGGTTGACTGTACCGACGAAATTAGTCGTGGTCGTGCTCTGCATCCAGTACAGCTTTTCGCCCACAAAGTCGTCTATCACCACCGTGGCTGTGTTTCCGATACACACATTAGCTGTGGAGGAAGCCGGTACATAGTTCCCCACTACGGCATCGCATAGGTTCAGGTTTACAAACACGGTATCCGTGTTCACACATCCATCAAGACTCGTAGCCCTTACCACAATGGTGTCTCGGAAGTTTGCACTGCTGACCGGCGGTAGGCCAAAATCGATCTGAAAGCCTGCGGCAGCCGGGTCTGCATCGTTCAGGGCCTCGGGTGCAGCGTTGCCCTTGCGCCGCTGCCAGTCCAGTCCCGCACCATCGGGGTTAGTTGCCGTATACGTACGGCGCGTTGTGCCAGCATTGGGTATCACCACGGTTACCGGGCCTGCCAGGTCTATCCTGGGCAGCGGGTTTACAGTAACCGACACAGCTGGGGTGGTAGTGGAGCTACAGCCGTTTCCGGCATCCGTGTTCGTAACGCGCACGCTGTAGTCTCCTGTTTGGGTAGCGCGGTAGGTATCATTGGTGGCACCGGCTATTGTGCCCCCATTCAGCAGCCACTGGTAAGCAGGAGCTGCGCCGCCACCGGCATTCAGGGTGGCTGTTAGCTCAACCCACTGGCCAGCGCACACTGCAGCCGGATTCAGGGGAGCCACAGACACCGAGGGCTGAGGCCGCACCGTAATGTCAAAGAGATCCACACACAGGCCCGGTGTAATTGCCTGTACCTGGTCCGTCAGATCAGCGATCGTGATATTCTGGCCCGGGTAATACAGTACAGCCGGCTGGTCAACTACGTCGAACGTTGCGGGTGTGTTGAAGTAGCCACCCGAGTTATTTGCGGCAAAGCTCCAGTCGGTGCCTGCCACGCCCGTGCTAAGTAGATAGGGCCCAGACTCTGGGCAGATGCCACCCACAGTGGCATTGTTGAAATCCTGAATGGGCTGAAAAGCCAGCACCGTGATCAATAGGGTATCGGAACAGCCATTGGCGGTGGCTATCAGCGTATCTACCCGATCTGCGGGAGTAGGGCCAAAATTCACGGTAACATCGGTTACACCATTTTGTGTACCCGTACCCGTTCCGGCAAACACCGAGGCTGTGCCGATGGCCGGGCTTATAATCCTCCAGTTGCTGGCCGCTGCAACCGTAAAGTCTTCGCTGGTAGCACCACAGGCCTGATCTACGCCTACAATATCCACCACAGGCCGAGCCTCGAAGTAGAAGGTGGTAGAGCCGCCACAGGCAGCGGGATCCTGGAGGGTAATGGTCTTAACACCGGATGCAACCGTAGCATCAAACTCCACGGTGAGTGTAGAAGCATTGTTAGTCGTCGTAATGGCCGTTACATTGTCGGCTGGCAGCGTCCAGTTTACGGGCCGATTAGCCACCAGGGTAATGCGCGTGCCGTCGCAGGCTATGTAGGGAGCTGCCACCGTAGTGGCGCCATAGGGGGCATTCAGGCTAAGGGGCGGATTGGGCAGCACATCTACCTCCAGCACATCGGTACAGCTGCCCAGGGTAAACCGCACCTGAACGGTCTGGCTGCTAGTAATGGCGGCGGCGTTCAGGTTCAGGGTTACCTGATTCGAAGCCAGAAGCGTACCGGCCAGCTGCCCCACTGTGGAGCCTGACAGGATAGTCCAGTCTCCGGCGGCATTGCCATTGAGCACAATACCAGTAGTGCCCGCACAGTAGAAAGGATCCAGAGCTGCCGCCGGGGTGATGCGAGCACCCGCAAAAATGGAGACGGGGTCTACAAAGTTGGCATTGGGCTTTATGTTTGCCAGACCAATGGGGGAGATGACCAGCGGGAAAGCCGTGATGGAGGTAATGTTTCCAGTAGTGGTTTCCCATTCCAGGTTTATGTTGTCGGTGCAGGCGGTGGCTTTTACGGTGGCGAAGATGCGGGCAATGCGCTGCTTGGTACCGTCTACCACGGGTGCTGCATTGGTAATACCGGGCTCGGGGGACACAGTCAGGTTCAGGATGTTCCGCGCCGGGTTGGTACCCAGAAGAACATCCTGGTAGTGTCCGGCGGCGGCGGCAGAGAATACACCTTGGGTTTCGATACCGAAGTTGACGCCACTCAGGTCGAGCACATTGGGGTCTATACGCAATACGAAGTTGGAGGGGCCCAGGTAAAAATTGGCCCCAGACGTGCGCTCAATAGATACGTCGATCCACACCCGGTTCCCTACCTGCCGGCTTAGCTCCGCCGTAAGATTATAATTATCCTGTGCATAGGCCCGGCTACCAAGTACGGAAACACTCAGCCCAAGAGCAAGGAAAAGAAACGACAGGTACCTCATGCTTTTAGTCAGTTTTTGTGTAGCTTTTAATCAAAGATGCTCACTTGATAGAAAAGACCAGATAGCTCATGCGTAAAGATGCACTTTTTCTCATTCCGATCTACCTGCTGCGTGCAGCAGCCCAGCACTTGTACCTAGGCATTAGCACCCTGCCACTGCCCTATGGCACCCGTGTTATTTGTAGGGAGAAGTTATTTGTCCGGGTCCGGTTCAAGTCCGTAGCATTTACGTTTCCATCCAGATTCGCATCCTCCTGGATGTACACGTTTGCGGGGATACTGTTGTTTTGCACATAGCAGTTAAAGTAGTCGGCTGCATTTACGGCACCTACATCCTGGAAACTGGGCAAGTCTACATTATTGCCTGCAAACATGGCCGCTACCACATAGCTGGGCCCATTTGCTACCAGGTGCCCATTGGTTTCTCCGGACACGGTGAAGATGCTGATTGGATTCGTCAGATCCAGCAGCGGGGGGCTCGCTGCCGTAGAGACAGCATAGGGCTGGGCAGACATGATAGCCAGGTGATTGCGGTGGCTTACCACCACGTAGTAGTTCCCTGCCGCTGCCAGGCCGCAAAAGTCGACCCCGGCTCTGCTCGCCGTGGCAAAGTCTACCACCGTACCATCGGCCCGCAGCCACGCATAGGCTTCGTCAGCCACCACTGGCGCGGCCGTGGCATCGCTGCGGAGCGATACCTTGATCAGATCTACCACATCATTGATGGGCAGGTTGCTTATAGCCATATTCGACCCGGGTGGGTTCATAAATCCGGTAGGATCTACGGCAGCTGTACCCAGGCCAAAGATGTCCTCCAGCAGGTCCTCCACACCATCCCCATCATTTCCATTGTTTAGCCTTGCCCGCATCTCGGGCACCGCACCCGACACATTGAGGGGGCCTTCCAGCATCACCTTCAGGGCCAGCCGGTATGCAGGAGTGGCCGTTATGGGAACCGTATTGCCCATGGGAGCAGTGCAGGTGGCATTCTGGGCCACGATGCGGAAGGTAAGGGAGCCTGTAGTGGGGGGCAGGAAACCGAAGGTGAGCGCTCCGCCGGTACCGGCGGTAGTGGTTCCGGCTATGGGGTTAGCGCCGTACCATACTGTATAGTCATAGCCCGCCTGCGAAGATGCCAGCTGCAGCACCACCGGCTCGCCCGTGCAGTAGGGGCCAGCGATCTGCTCGGTTACGGCGTAGGGCTCGGGACCGATGAACGTGATCTTGATGGTATCGCGTATCACGCAGCCATTAACGGTGACAGAAAATTCGAGGCTATCGGCCCTAGGGGTGGGTGTAAGGATGGTGGCCGTATAGGTGGGTGTAAGACTGGTGGCGCTGTTTACCGAGGCACCGGGCGAAATAGGAGTCCAGGTGGGATTGATATAGCCCGCCGGGGGGGTGGGCGCAGTAAGTTGTACGCTGGGCTCGCATAGGTCTGGTATATTGGCCATGGGCGTCTGGAAGAAGTAGAAGGTGCCTACCACACTGTCTTTCAGCTGAGCGCCCGAGCAGAGCACGGTATTGTTGGATGTCCAGAAAAACTTGTAGACACCCGGCACGGATACCCTTACGCGTGCGGTAGGGCTGGTGTTATCGTTAAACTGCGCCGAACCGGGGTTGGATGCATGGGCGGACCAGGTGCCACCGCCCACTGTAGTGGCATCCTCGGCGGCCAGGGTCCGGGTGCGGGTATTGCAGGCGGTGAAGTTGGGCCCGGCATCCAGGTTTACCACCGTGGCGGTAAAGGAGCGCTCATACACGCAGTTGTTCCCTGTGGTAGTAACCCGCCAGGTCAGCACATTCTGGTTCGTCGCGGTTGTCCCCAGGTTTCGGGCTACCGCATTGTGCACATTGGCCGATGGGGTGAAGGTAACCACGGTGGGGTTATCGCTTATCCACTGGCCTGTGGCCCCCGGGCCTGCGGGGGCGGCAGCCAGCTGCAGGGTATCGGTATTGCACACCGTTATGTCCGAGCCAGCATTGCGCACCAGCTCCAGGCTCAGCGGGGTGGTCAGGTTGGTGCGGGCTACTACATAGGTGTAGTTCACGGCCGTGGGCCCGGGCGGGTGGTTAAAGTTGCGCGAGCGGGTGATGGGGAAATCGCAGTCTCCATCATTCAGATCCTGCCAGGTGCAGATGATGCCCTGTTGATTGCCAGCAGTTACGAAAAAGGTGGGTAACAGGTCATCCATGCACTGGCCTGCCCCTATGCGCAGGGCCAGGGCCACCAGCTGCCGCTTCACGGTGCCGTCCGGGGTACCGGTAGCATCAAAGGGGAAGGGGCTGTTCAGCACGGTCCCGGGTGCACTGCGCGTAATGGAAATATTGATACGGGGGTGCGCGGCGTTTCCACCATACTGTGCACCAATAGGTGCATAGTCTCCGCTGCTAAACTGAGTAGGCGAGCTGGGATGGATGCCAATCGTACTGCCAATGGCCGGCGAACCCAAGTCAATCCTATCATCTGCCGATAGACTAAAAGGGATGTCGGCGGCACCCAGTTGTAGCGCATTAGTGGGGTGCCGGTTCTCCAGATACACCCGCATGATAACCGTATCGCCATTGCCACGCTCCAGGGTGTAGCTCAGTTCATAGTCCACATCGTAGGGTAGCACCTGGGCACGTACCGAGAGCCCCAGTAGGAGAGCAAGACTGCAAAAAATAAGCCGCTTCACAATTTTGATGCTTGGGGTACGGATTAAGCGGGACTATCGGGTCAGCTCGATGATCTTGCGGGTATAGGTTATGCCATCCAAGCGGACAGACAGGGTGTAGGTGCCGATGCCCTGCACCTCCGAGCCAAAGGGAAAGCTGTGAGCACCGGGCTCTAGGGGTCCATCTTGCAGGGCTGCCACGCGCTGGCCCACCATATTCAGCACCTCTATCACCACATAGGTAGTGCGCTCCAGCTGGCAGTGTATGGCTGTCCGGCCAGCGTAGGGGTTGGGATATACATTCAGGCTAAAGCCGCGCTGTGGGTCTACCACACTGGTTACCTGGTAGTCAACAGGCTCGGAGGTGGCCGCTCCGCACTCGTTTTCCACACGCACGGTATACAGGCCGGGGCCGGGTGTCTCCAGGGTTTTTTGGATAGCCCCGGGTATGGGTGCCCCATCGCGGTACCACTGCAGGCTGTCGGTCATATCGGCTACCAGGGTATTTCCATTTATTAAAATAACCGGCTGCGAAACGGCAGGCTGCATCTCCAGCAGAATGGCTGCCGATGGGGCCGAGCGGCACACACCGTCCAGGTATCGGGCTGTGTAGGCACCAGAGGCTGTGGCCACCAGCTCGCTACCCGTTTCGCTCAGCTCCACATTGTCTCGGTACCACGCATGCGTGCCCACCAGGCTGGAGAGGATCAGCACCTGGTCTCCCTCGCACACCACCGTATTGGCCGACGTACTTAGTACCGGGCTGGGTATCACCCGCTCGGCCAGGGTAATGGCTGCGGAGGGGGCCGACAGGCAGCTACCCTGCTTCATGGCGGCGGTGTAGCTACCGGGCTGGGTAGCCTGGTAGGTAGGGCCATTGGCACCGGGTATGGAGACGCCCGACCGGTACCACACATGCTCGCCGGGCTGATCTGAGCTGAGTGATACGGCTTCGCCCAGGCAGATCTCGGTACTGGCCTGGCCTAGCAGTGGCTGCTGCACACTGGCGGGCAGGATGGTAACCGTGGCGGGCACAACCCCACAAGTGGAGTGGGCCATGGCGCGGTATTCGCCGGCCTGGCTGGTGGTAACGCTAGCACCACCGGTCTGGATAAGGTTGTTGTTGAGATACCAGTCGTGGTCGCCCACATAATTGGATGTGATGGTAATCGATCCGCCCGCGCACAGGTAGTTGCCCCCCTGGCCGGCAATAAGCGGGGAGATAATGGGTGTTACATTCACCGCCACGGCAGCCGAAAGGCTGCTGAGGCAGCTGGGGCCTTCCCTGCGCGCGGTGTAAGAACCCGTTTCGGTAACCGTGAGGCTAGGTTGCGCCTGGCCAGTTAGCAGGTTGCCATCCCGGTACCACACATGTGCACCGCTGAGGTTGGACTGTAGCACCACCTGGTCGCCCGCGCAGATGGACGTGGCGGTAGCCGCCGTAACCACTGGGGCCGTGGCATCGAAGTTGGCCAGTGTAAACACCTCCGACACCTCGGAGGCGCAGCTGTGAAACTTGGATATGGCCGTGTAGTTGCCGGCCTGGCTGGCCACCAGGGTGCTGGTGTTCTGGCCAGTAATTAGGCTTCCATCCCGGTACCACTCGGTTACACCCGCATAGCCTGTGGAGAGGGTAACCTCGCCACCCGGGCAGAGCACCCCGGAGCCGGAAACAATCTGGGGACGGGCGGGTGTGGAGCACAGCGGAAAATTGGGGGCAGGATCTACGAAGTTTGCATGGTCCTGTATCTCGCTCAGGTCCCAGGCCGTAATTGCTATGGGGCCAGTCCGCCAAGTCAAGGTGTTGAAGCCAGCAGGATCCACAATGGGAACCACCAGGCGGCCCACCCGGGTGCGGGTGTCGGGGATGGCGTAGCCCTCGGTAGCGGTACCCGATTTGCTATTGATATTGAGCACCAGGTAGTTGCTTCCGCGCCCGGTGCTTAGATCGAAATAGTGTACCGGCCGTGTTTGCACATCCCACGGGCCATCCTGGCTATGGTCTATGTACGAGCCCCCCAGGTTCAGCGCAGTGGGGGTCATGAAGAAAGAAAAGTTGCTGGAGGCAAGGGCATAGCTGGGCCCATCTGTGCGCTGCAAGTACACATCCACCAGCAGATTACTGCCCGAAACCTGCTGCTCTACCTCTACGTCGAAATGGTAGGGCTGGGCAGTTCCCACTGCAAACAGTAGGATACACGACAGAAAAAGAGCGGCAAGGTGCTTAATGCGTAGTAGTGTGGCCATGCGGTTAGCTTTAGTTCGGGATGTTGGTTACTTTCAGTTGAAAAGCATTTCTTTCTACCTGATTTCTATCCGTTGCGTTAACAAGCGCATCCATCGACAGATCCAGCCTACGGTATCTTGCATCGGCGGGCAGTGCGTTGTTCTCGATGATGACTACGAATCGGTCTGCCGAGTTGACCGCCCCCACATCCCCAAATGCGAGGTTGTCTACCGCATTTCCGGCCAAGAGGGCGGCTTTGTTATCTGCAGTAAACAGGCGCACGTATTCGGCATCCACGGTGCCAGGAAGGGTAAAATCTACGAGGTTGCCAGGCTCATACGTGCCTGCAGAGATAGCCCCCAGGTGGTTTCGGTGGCGCACCGCCACCCGGTACTCCGTGTCGGGTGTTGGCACGAAACCACAAAAGGCTACGTCACCAGCCAGGCCATTTACAAAGGGCCGGGTAGACCCATCGGGCATCAGCCAGGCCAGAGATTCCGAGATCATAGCAGTACCTCCGGCATCCCAGATCTCTATCCTTACTACATCCACGGCATTTGCGGGCACATCCACGCTGCGGTACATCTTGGGGTAGTTGCCGCCCTGATCGCTGGCAACTGCCGGGAACCGCCTACTGTAGACCGAATCCAGTAGGGAGTAGACCAGATTGGCCACCATTTTTCTGTCGTAGTAATCTTTACGCATGGTGCCACCAGCCTGGTACGCGCCCTCTAGCAGGAGTTTTACCTGCATCCGCGCAGCGGGCCGAATGGTAATATCCAGCCGGTCCGTGGTGTCGGCCCCACAGGCATTAGCTATGGTGGCTAGCGCCACGGCGTTCACAGCGGGGCTGAGGGTGCCAACGGTGTACAGCACGCGCGAGGTTTGGCCCGAGATGGCTGTGTAAGTAGTACCGCCGTCTGTAGACTGCAACCACTGAAGACCCACAGCTGGGTCTACACCGCTCACGTTGGCCCGTATGCTGTCCAGCTCGCACACATCGGCTGGGGTTATCAGGCTGGGTAGCCCGGCATAGTAGGCACAGCGGCCCAGGGCAAAGTAGCCTAGGGTGCCATCTGCAACCGGGTCGCTCTTTACCGCGTAGATGACTGGCACACCCGTACCAATATCCACTCCGGCGTTGCCGATATCGCTCCAGGTGCCGTTAATAAGTGCTGCCGATCGGGCTACCCGCAGGTTTACGAGGTCTGCCTCATTAACCCCATACAGATTAGAAAAGCTGGGCATGATGCTGCCCATGGTGGTCAGGCTGCCGCGCAGCATTTTTCCGTACCAGACGTTTTCCTCGGGTTCTATTCTGCTGATTCCGTTGCCCCGGCTGCCGGATGGAACCGGTGTAGGCAGGGCCGCAAAAACCATGATGGGTGTGGGCCCTGCCGCGTAGCCTATGCCCTGCAGGGTCACCCGGTTGTGGTCATCACCATTTCCGATCCAAAAGGTCTTGCTGGCCGAGGCTGAGCCGGCAATGCCCAGCTGGCCGTCTACATAGCCGGTGGTGCCAAAGTCTTGCACGGCATTTTCGTGCAGAATCAGCAGGTTGCCGGGCAGGGTGGCGCGCACCCGCCTTCCACCTATACTCAGGGTGCCGGCAATGTACAGGGTATCGCCCACCTTCAGGTTCTGGCCATTGGTATACAGGGCCCCCAGGGTGTCTCGCTTGCCCGCCTTGTACAGGTGCTCGCTACTGCCTGTGTAGCGGATAACCGCATCGGCGGGCGCATTGTGGCGCTGGTCGCCATTGTTTTCAAAGCTATTCCGCAGCCGCAGCTCGCCTGCGTGCAAAAAGGTGGCACCAGCATTTACCACCACATCACCGGACACGCTCAGCTGGGTACCATTGGTGAGGGCAAAGATCCCCCCCGCTACACGCAAGTCTGTCTGTGCAGAGAGGCAGAAAGGCAGCCCAAGCAGAAGAAGAAGAAAGGTATGGGGGAGGAAGCGCATCATGCCTGTCCAAAATTTTGAAGATTGTAACAACTGGTATAAACTATATACGGGCGCACAAAAGACAACATGCCCCAGAGCCCGGAAACACCGCGCCGAAACAGACAGCAAGCAGGAATGGGCATCATAAATACTTTGAATTACACTATTTTGTTACGTCAGACATACAAATATAAAGAAAAGGGGCATTGGGCCCCTCTTCTATTTCCACACCCAGGCTGTCCTATTTCGCCTTTAGCAGCAGCTTTTGCCCCACCTTCAGCTCGTTGGAGGTAAGCCTGTTTAGCGCCTTCAGCTCAGATACGTCCATGCCATACTTCCGCGCGATGATGAAGAGCGACTCGCCCTCCTGCACGCGGTGGAAGCGGGGCCTGCGCTCGTACTGCCGAACGGGGTCTAGCCGGTCTTTCGATTCCAGTTCTTCCTCTGTGTCTAGCAGGGTGCCATCCAGGTTATCCTTCACATCGGCATTGGGCTCCAGGCTCAGGTCTTCCTGTAGGAAGAAGAAGTCTTTCTCGGTTTGTGTCAGGTCTCGCTTCTTCAGGTTCTTGCGTACATAGTCTAGCAGTTCCTGGCGGTCTGGCAGCACCTTGTACACCTGTATGGAGAATCTGGGGTCGCGCGGGAAGCGCGAGACGGACATGGCAATCTTGCTGCCATCGGGGCTAAACACGGCGTAGTAGCCATTAGCATCATGGCCGTCGTAGGTGGCCAGGTGCACGTAGCTGCGGGCATCCCACAGGCGGGCGGTATGGTCGTCGCTGCTGGTAAGGATATGCTTGCCGGTGCTGCTGAACTCGGCATGGTACACCGGCCCGCCATGTGCCCCCACCCCTTTCAGCTCACCCAGCATCTTGCCGTTGGCCGTACTCCACACTTTCGAGCTGAAGTCGGTGCTGCTGGTTACCACCTTCTTATTGTCGGCACTGAAGGCGGCGTGCAGCACAGCGGCCTCGTGCCCCTTCAGCCTACTGCGGATGTTGCCATTCACGCCGTCCCAGATGATGGCGGTTTTATCTTCGGACGTAGTTACCACCATACTGCCGTCGGGGCTGAAGGTGGCAAAGGTAACGGGGCTGCCGTGGCCCCTCATATCGGCCAGCAGGGTTCCACCCTCGGCTTCCCACAGCTTCACCATCCCATCTGCCCCGGTGGTTACCAGGCGGGTACCCTGGGGGTTGAAGGCTACATGCAGCACAGCCTCTGTGTGGCCCTGTAGCACGGCTATGCGTCCGCCATTCTCGCCGAAGAGGAGAGCCGTTTTATCCTTGCTGGCAGTAGCTACCCGGCGGCCATCCGCCGATAGGGCTGCGGAGGTAAGCAGATCCGCATGTCCGCGGAATACGGCCACTTCTCTGCCCGCCTCCAGTGCCCACAGGCGGGCGGTGAAGTCCTCGGCCAGGGTAACCACCTGGCGGCCGTCGCGGCTAAACACGGCATTGTCTACAATATGGGTGTGCTTATAGTAGGTGGTTTTCAGCTTGTTGGTACTCAGGTCCCACAGGCGGGCGGTTTTATCCATGCTTGTGGTAATCAGGTACTTGCCGTCGGGGCTAAACTGGTTGTACACCACCTTATTCGTGTGGCCCAGCAGCATGTTTTCGGGCCGATCGCGGTTGTTCATCATCCGGTCGGCCGCGTTGTACAGGGCTCCCTCTGCCTCTGCCACATAGGGTCTGCTGTCCTTGCCGCCTATGGTTTCGGGCATGGCGCGCAGGGCTATCAGCAGCCCCAGTTCATACTGGCCCTGCTGCACCTGTTCTTCGGTCAGGTTAGCCAGGAAGCGGCTCTGGTTTTCCTGAGCGCTGTTTCGCTGTACACGGGCCTCCTCCAGGGCCTCCTCGGCCTTTCGGCGTTGCAGCTCGGCTATCTCGGTTTGCTCCTGGGCTACGCGTGCGCTCTCTTCGGCTTCCTTCTTGCGCAGTAGGGCTATGCGTGCGTTTTCTTCTGCCAGGGCTTTCTGCTTCTCCGCGTAGCGCTTGCGTTCTTCTGCCGTTATGCGTTCGCGGCGCGCTACCTTTTCTTGCATTTTGGCTTGCAGCAGGTTTATCTCGGCTATCAGCGTTTGTCGGTCGGCCTTGGCGCGCTGTAGCTCGGCCAGGGTTTTCTGGCGTTCGGCCTCTTTCCGCTGGTTGTCGACCTCTGTTTTTTGGGCAATAGCCAGTTGTTCTTTCTCCTTGGCTATCTCGGCCTGCTGTAGGGCAAAGATGGTCATGGCTATGGCTGCCAGCAGCAGGGCCAGGATGACGACCAGGGCAAAGATGGCGGCCCTGCGCTGCCGTTCCAGCTTTTCCTGGCTTAGCAGCAGGAACTCGTCCAGATCCTCCAGATAGAGCTCGGCCTGCTCGGTCACATCCATCTCCGGCAGGATCTCCTCCGGTGCTATGTAGCGGCGTATCCAGGCCGTGGTGGGCCGGGTATCCTCATACCAGGTGCTGAAGTAGCTGTAGGTGCCTCGGTTCAGCAGGTACTTGGGCCGGCAGTCGTGGTCTAGCCAGCGGTTTAGCTGCACCTTTACATCGGCATAGGTAGCCACGCGCTTATGCTCGCGCTCTGCCCATTCTATCAGTTTGTCCCAGTTTCGTATCAGGGCCTCGTGGGTAATGTCTAGCACCACGCTGGGGGCCAGGTCATAGGGCTCGGGCTTTTCGGGGTCTATGTAGGGCTGGATAAAGGTATTGCCCGGCTCGCGGAAGATGTTGAGCACCCGGCCCACCTTCAGGTAGTCTACCTCATCGTTGCCAATCAGGTCTGCAATCTCCTCCAGGGTCATGCGGTTCCGCACGGCCCGGTTTTCGTCTATCTTGGTCAGGCCGGTAAAGGCATAGCGGATGACCTCCTGTGCTTCCTCTTTGGTAATCTTGTCGTCGTGGCGTGCATTGTAGTACTCGTGCGCCACGGCATACAGCAGGTTGGCATGCCGGTTCAGGATGTTGCGCAGGGCAGGCTTGGCATACAGCTCGCGTGTTTCTTCGTTCAGCTTGCTAAACCAACGCTGATAGTCTTCTACCTCGGCCCTGGGCAGCTTCAGCTCTGCCAGGCCGCCCACCTTGGCATAGTGTATCAGGTCCAGCTCTTCCTTGCCCGCGTCTGCCTGCGTCCATATCTGGTGCAGGGCGTGCTGTAGCACCGGCAGCTGGTCCAGGCCGTCGCCCAGGTCATTCAGTATACGCTGGCTCAGGCGCACGCTCAGCCTATTGCCATTCAGGTATGCGGGCGCATCTATTACCTCCTGTATCTCTTCGCGCTTTAGCCTGGGCACAAAGTAGGTGGCATTGCCAATCAACTCGGCAAAGCCGCGAAATGCCACGCACTGGCCGATGAAGTCGGACCGCATGGTGAAGACCACATAGACAGGCAGCCCCTCCTGGCGGGCTATGCGGATAGTCTCCAGCAGTACGTTTACTGTAATCTGGGCTGTGGGGCTAGCCACACCATCGCGGTAGTTCTCGGTATTGGTAAAGAATTCCTCAAACTGGTCTACCAGTATCAGCAGGTTGGCCGCCTGGCGGCGCATCATTTTTCGGGTCTCCTCATCGCCCTCCAGATACTCATTGCTGGTAACGTCGCAGTACAGGTCGCTTTTTTTGTACAGGTCCACTAGGGCCGAGAAGCCGTAGCTCAGGGCACTCTCCACCTCGTCGGGGTTGCGCAGGCGCAGTTCTTTGCCGATGGCGATGCTGAGGTTTCGCAGGGGCTGCCGCTCGGGCCGGAAGTCGGCCACCGCCCACTTGCTAAAGCTGGTAGACAGGAAGCCCCCCTTGAGGCTGGGAACCAGGCCGGCAAAAATGAGCGAGGATTTCCCGTCGCCAGAGGAGCCGGTTACCATCACAAACTTCTCCTCGCCCAGCATGCGCAGGATGGTGTCTACGTGCCTTTCGCGCCCTTTGAAGAAGATGGATTCATCTTCGTTGAACGGGCGCAGGCCGGTGTAGGGGCAAAAACTGGTTTCGGTAATGCGGCCGGTTTCGGCCACCCGGGCGTGCACGGTGGTAATGGCCGACAGCAGGTTGCGCTTCTTAACCACCTCCAGCAATATCTGCGGTGCACGAAAGCGCAAGAAGCGGTTTCGGCGCGGCTCATCTTCGCCAATCAGAAGGAAGGGATTGTTTGACGAGGCACCGCCTACCACCTTCCACATCTGTTTCACAAAGCTGATGGCCCAGTCTGAAGACTCTTTGAAGTAGATGACTGTAAGGCGTGAACGGATGATCCGGCCCTGGGCTTCTTCCTTGTAATCCACCTCCGACTCTGGCACCACCGTTAGCGTAGTAACCCGCAGGCTCTCGCTCAGCTTCTCTATCGTCTCGTAGCAGTCTGCCGCATCCTGTATGTTGCTGATGAAGGCGAGGTCGTACTCTTTTTTGATGACCTCCTTCTGGCCGATGCGCTCCAGAAAGCCCTTGAGGTCCTGAATGAAATCGGAGGCAGAATTGACATTGGAGAACATCATGTCCTCCGTCAGGTGGTTCTGGATAAAGTTGACCAGCTCCTGCTGCTCGCCTAGCAGCAGCAGCCCCTCCAGGGGCAGCTGCCAGAAAAACACCTTGAAGCTGCCGCCCGTCATGCGAGACTGGCCGATGGCTACCTCGTACTGGTATCGGGTGTGGCTTACGCTAGAGTCTGCATGCAGGGTACGGCCATACTCGCCGCCTAGCATGATGACGGCAAAGTCGGCCCGGCGCACATAGGCCTCCGTCTTGTCGCGCAGCTCCTGGTCGGTCTCATAGCGCTCATCCAGGGCCAGCACCTCATAGCCCGCTTTTTGCAACATAATGCCAAAGTCGGCCCGGCGCGCCCCTATGTCCTCGGTGGTCCAGGCCAGGAAGACCACGGGCTTTTTGGCCTGGCCCCGGGCCTCTGCCCCCTGTGCCTGGCTGGCACCAGCCTGGTCGTTTACGAGAATAGATTCCGGATCATTCATAATCTTGGTGCAGAAGCTATGGACAGAACACGAAACGGCACAACTTCAGGCCTAAAGATACCAATTTTCTGGTAAAAGAATAGCAAGGCAGGTGTCAGCTACTTGCCCACATGTGCCCCCCTAAATATCGGCCCTGGCTGTCAAGAACGCGCTTGTTTAACATAACCGGCATGTATTGGTAGAAGAAGCGCGCTACAACCCGGCTACCTGGCCTACAGCGGCCCGGGTGTGTGGTACGGTACCCTAGCGGGCGCGTGCTTTCCGGATGGCCTCTTGCACTGCCTCAGGCAGTGCCTCGCTACCCTCCGGGTTGCCAGGCGTGCCCTGATCCTCGAGGAAGATGATGGCCTGCTTGCACACCTGCGCATGGGCCCCGTCCGGATACTCGGCCAGGTAGGCCTTGTAGAGCTTGAGTGCGAGCTCGGGGTTTTTCATCTCCACCTGGGCAATGCCGGCCATGCGGATAATTGCCTCCGGGCGGTCTTTGGCTTTTGGATATTTCTCGGCCAGGCTGTTGTAGAGGGTGAAGGCCCTGGAGTAGTCTCCCAGCCCACTGTGGTAGAGGGCAGCGGCTTCCATTAGCTGCTGGGGGGCCTGCGCGGTGCCTGGCCGCTGTGCCACCAGGGCCTCCAGGGCACGTGCCAGCTGCATCATGGCCAGCGAATCGGGCTGGGCCTTGCCCGCAGCTTGCCGTTCGCGGTTTTCTGCCAGCCGCTCACGCAGCTGCTCTACCCGGGCTTCTGGCCCGGTTTTATCCGAGCAGGCCAGCAGGCCCATGCCTAGTATACAGGCCAGTAGGACAATAGGCTTCATGTGTTGGTGATTCTAGGGAGCTAAAATAGCAAACTGACCCTCTACTTCGCCACCGTTGGCATCTTCTACGCGATAGAGATACACACCTGGCTGCACCGTTCGTCCGCTGGCATCGCGCAGGTCCCACTGCAGGCCGCCGTCGCCGTCGGTCTCTTGCAGGCGGCGGATGGGCTGCCCCAGTGCCGAATAAACCGTAACGGTGCAGCGTGCGGGCAGCTGGGCAAAGCGGCAACCCTGCACAAAATCATTGGGCCGCACAGGGTTTGGATACACATACACGCCAGCCAGGCTTTGTGCTGGCTCGTAAAAGGTAGCTGCATCGCCCTGCTGGGGCACCAGCTGCTGGCCCTGGCTGCCCTGTAGCCCGGAGAAGCGTAGCGTAACCGGGTAGCCGGCCGTGCCCAGCACCACCTGGTCTACGCGCAGCCACAGCTGGTCTGCGGCCTCCTGCCGCACTTCTACCACCGATCCGGTGGGCGATAGCAGGTACTGCGCACCCGCCAGGCTGCCCGGGGCCAGGGGGGCACTCCAGCGGATGCGGGCCGTCTTTTCGTCCAGGCGCTGGGCCGTGCGTATGTATAGCAGCTGGCTGGTATCGGGCAGGTAGATAAAGCTGAGCTGGCGAGCAGCGGGGTCCAGGCGTGCGCCCGCTGCATCAAACAGCAGGGTATCTACCTCGACTGTATGGGTGCCGCTGGCAAGGGGCCTATCCAGCTGCAGCACCACGCGGGTGCCGCTGGCCGCAATGGCCTGGCCGGGCGTAGTGCCATCGATGCGGTAATAGCCCAGGTCTGTACGGCGGGCCGCCATCTGCTGCGAGAAGGTAAGGGCTAGGGTAGTGGCATCCAGGGCCTCGGCGGCTAGCAGGCGGGGCCGGGGGTGGGTGCGCACCTCGGCCAGGTTGCTCACAGCCAGCAGGTTGCCCGCCGCGTCATAGGCCTCCAGCACATACACCCAGCTGCGCAGGCTGGGCCCGCTGGCATCCAGCGCGGCCACCTCCGTACCGGCCAGGGTGAGCAGGAGGGGTAGGCTCTCTGGCAGCTCGGCCTGCGCCACCTGCCCGCGGTATAGGCGGTAGCTAGCCACCCCGGGCAGGGCATTCCAGCCTAGCCGTACCTGGCTGGGGCCCAGCACCTCGGCCTGCAGGGCCAGCCCGCTGCTGCTGGGGGTGTAGCTGGCATCCTGCTCGTAAAACCGCAGGCTGTCGCCAAAGGCGATGCTGAACTCGGGTATGCCATTGCCATTGTAGTCGCCCGCGCCATGGGCCGTACTCAGGCTGCCCTCCAAGTACCAGCGCCAGTAGTAGCGGCTGCCGTCATGGTCCAGCAGGTAGGTGCGGGGGAAGATGCTGAGCAGGAGCTCGGCAGCCGGGTCCTGGTCCAGGTTGGCCGCATAGCTGGTGTTCCAGCTGGTGCTGGCCAGGTTGTACAGATGGTCTTGCCACACCAGCTGGTAGCGGTTGTTTTCTGTAGCCTTGAATATGCGTACCCACCAGTAGAGCGGCAGGTTTTCAAAGTCCTGCTCATCGCGCAGGGTGCTGGTGTGCGCAGCCACAAATAGCTCGGGCTTTCCATCGCCGTCAAAGTCGCCCAGCTCTATAAAAGGGGCCGTGTTGGTAAGGCGGGTGGTATCCAGGTAGCGCAGGGCATACTGGCCGCCGCCGCTGTGCTCGTAGATATGGAAATCGCCCTCAGCATCGCCAAACACGATTTCGGGTTGGCCATCTCCATCCAGGTCGGCCACGGGCGCACTGGGGGCAGCGCTCAGGAAGAAGTCGCCACTGGCATCGGGCAGGGTGGCTGCCAGCACCCAGTCTGTTCCCTGCCGCTCCCATACCTCATAGTCTCGCTGCGTTTTTTGGATCAGCTCGGGGTTACCATCGGCATCGGTATCGGCCAGGCCAGCCGGGAAGCGGCCCTGCTGCCGGAAGTACTGTAGCCGGGTGGGATAGGCAGCTGGCGTGGGCGGGGTGTAGAGGAAAACGGAGTCGGTGAGATTTCCCAACAGCTCGGGGCTGCCGTCACCGTCTGTATCGGCCACGCCCTTGGGGATAAAGCGGGTTCGGTCGGCCAGGCTGTCTTGCAGCACCAGGCTACCCCCATCCCATTCGTAGAAGAGGAAACGCCCTACGGTCAGGTTCTCATCCAGCCGGCTCATGGCCCACTCTAGTCGGCCATCCTGGTCAAAGTCTGTGGGGGCCTCCAGCGGTACACCGGCAGGCAGGCGCTGGGCCAGGGGGCGAAAGCCTACACGGTTCAGATACTGGGGGGTATAGTCCAGGGTATCCAGCACGGTGCGCACGCTGTCTCCGGCTGCGTTGGTGGCGCGCAGGTACCAGGCATAGCTGCCTGGGGCCAGCTCTAGCAGCAGCTCGCTGTTTCGCAGCAGGCGGTCGCTCTCGGTATACTGCCAGGCACCGGCTGGCAGGGCACGGTAGTACAGCCGCACGCGGGCGGGGTCGCTGGCACGCCAGGCCCAGTACTGCTTGCGGCTGGCGTTCTCCCATATGGGTGCCACCACCCGCAGCTCCAGGGTGGGGGGGCTTCGGTCTACCACCACCCGCACGCGGTCCTCCACGGCCTGTCCGTTGGCCAGCTGCACGCGCACCCGCAGGGTGTAGTCTCCGTCGGCCAAGCTGGCTATATCCCACACGGCCAGGGTATCGGCCCACTGCTGCGCGCTGCCCTGGGCCAGGGGGGTCCAGTTTGCCCCACCCTGTATACCTGGCTGCCAGCTCAGCGTCCAGCCCGAAAACTGGGGGTGCAGCAGGGTGGCCACAATGGGTAGCTGGTTGGCCTTTGTGCCTGCATCATTGGCCGGATTCAGAATTTGCACCTGGCTACCATTGGGTAGCTGTAGGGCACGCTCCAGGTTTAAGCGCCCGGCGCCGGTAAAGTGGTCCCAGCCGGGGTCTAGCAGGTCGTCGGCGGTGGAAACCAGCACGCCCCGCACCTGCTGCGGGCTCAGGCCCGGCTGGCGGGCCAGCAGCATGGCAGCAGCCGCGCTAACCATAGGTGCCGAGGTGCTGGTGCCGCTGAAGAAATCGAATCGAAGTTCGCCCGTTTCGGGGTCCGACAGGTCGGGCGCGAGGATGCCGCTACCCGGCGCGCACAGGTCTACCGACGTGCCAAAGCTGCTGAGGGGCCACAGAAACTCGCTGCGGCTGCGCGCATCGTAGGCGCTGGCACTCACACTGATAACCTCGGGGAAGCCGGAGGGGTAGTGCAGGTTATCGCCGGTTCCGTTTCCGGCGCTGGCCACCATCACCACGCCGCGTGCAGATGCATAGCGGATGGCGGCGTGCATCATCTGGCTGGGGTAGATGTCGCCAAAGCTGAAGTTGAGCACCTGTGCCCCCTGGTCGGCAGCGTACAGGATGGCCCGGGCTATGTCATCGTCCTCCCCCACCCCCTCGGCGCTGAAGGCCCTGAGCACCATGATCCGAGCATCGGGCGCTACACCATAGCCGCCAATGCCATTGTCTGCCCGGGCGGCCAGTATGCCGCTCACCAGGGTACCGTGCTGGTTGTCATCCACCGGGTCTCCGTCCTCCCGGCGGCCATCGCCGGCACTGTACAGCTCGGTCTGGTCTACAAAGTCGAACCCAATCACGTCGTCTATCCGTCCGTTGCCATCCTCGTCCAGGTCGTTCAGGTCGGTAGCATCCAGGCGGCCATTGTGGTTCAGGTCTTCGGCCGGGTTTACCCACAGCTGCCTCTCAAACTCGGGATGGTCATACTCCAGGCCGGTATCCACCACCCCCACCACAATGCCGCCGCCACGGTTCTGGCCCCAGGCCTGGCGGGTGCGGATCAGCGGGTGGTAGTACTGCTCGGCAGCACGGGGATCTGCGGTGTGGAGTACGCGGCTGCGGTTGGGCTCCACCTGGGCAAAGCGCGCATCGGCCTGCAGGCCAGCCAGCCTATCTGCCGGGCTGGCAAAACTGAGGGTGAACCAGAAACCGGCCTCATCCCGCAGGTTGCGGCCCAGGGGCTGCACACGTGCGGTACCCAGCGGCCCCAGCGGCAGGCTATCGGCACCGCGTAGGGCGGCCTGCCAACGGGCAGCCTCTTGCCACCCCGCCAGGCGTACATTGTAGCTGCGCTGGGCCCAGGCAGCCGGAAAGGCCAGGCTGAGCAGGCAAAAGCTGAGGAGTATTCGTTTCATGCCGGTTCTATCCCTTGGCTAAAACGCAAATACGTAGAGTTTTTCATACAAACCTATGGGTTTTTGTCGAACTTTGGGGCCATGCGGCCCGATGTACAGCTATCCAATTATCAGTACAACCTGCCGGATCGGCTCATTGCAGCCTACCCACTGCCCATGCGCGACCAGAGCAAGCTGCTGGTGTATACGCAGGGCCGTATACAGGACATGTACTTCTACAAGCTGCCGGAGCTGCTACCGCCGGATAGCCTGCTGGTACAGAACGACACGCGCGTAGTGCCCGCCCGGCTGTGGTTCCACAGCGACCATGGCGCAAAGATTGAGATCTTCTGCCTGTATCCGGATGAGGCAGACCCCGGTACGGCCCTGGCACAAACCCGCCAGACCACCTGGATATGCCTGGTAGGGAACAAGAAGCGCTGGCGCCAAGAGGAGCTGACCATCCCCCTACCCGGTGGGGGCCTAACGGTGCGCTACCTGGAGGAAGTAGCGGGGGGCCACCGCATCCAGTTCGACTGGCAGCCAGCCCGCCTCAGCTTTGCCGATGTGCTGGACCTGGTGGGGCGCATACCCCTGCCCCCCTACCTGCAGCGCGAGGCCGACGAAAAGGACCGCGAGCGCTACCAGACCGTTTTTGCCGAGGTAGAGGGATCGGTGGCGGCCCCCACGGCCAGTCTGCATTTTACCAAAGGCGTGCTACAGGCTATGGACAGCAAGGACCTGGCCCGCACCCTGCTCACCCTGCATGTGGGGGCAGGCACCTTCCTACCGGTGAAGAGCGAGCGGATAGCCGAGCATGACATGCATGCCGAAACCTTCACGATCCGTAAGCAGACGCTGCTCCGGCTCATTGCCCATGTGGGGCCCATTGTAGCCACCGGCACCACCACCATGCGGGCCCTGGAGAGCCTGTGCTGGCTGGGCACCCGGCTGGCACACACGCAGCAGGCACCTACCCTACTGGGCCAGTGGGAGGCCTACGAACTGGAACCCCTGCCACCCGGCGAAGCACTGACCCGGCTGCTACACTACATGAACGAGCAGGGCCTGGAAGCCCTGACGGGGCAAACCCGGCTGCTGATAGCCCCGGGCTACCGCTGGCAGCTGTGCCAGGGATTGGTTACCAACTTCCACCAGCCGGGTAGCACGCTGCTGCTACTGGTGGCTGCCTTTGTGGGAGAAGAGCGGTGGCGCATGATATACGACTATGCCCTTGCGCGCGAATATCGTTTCCTGAGCTACGGGGATGCCTCTCTGCTGTGGAGGTAGGCCTGCAGTTGTGCAGGCATCTGGCTGTGGATAGCCTGTAGGCTGGCCAGCACCTCGGCTGCCAGCACCGCGTAGGGCGGAAGCGCGGACTGCAAGAATATAATCTGTATTGCCCAGCACCCACCCTGGTCAAGCTCTCCGTCCGGCACCGGTACCGGATATAGGCAGGCCTTTTGCAGGCGGTAGGCTTCGCGCAGCTGGCGCTTCACACGGTTCCGGTCGGCTGCGCGCCTCAGCCGCCGCTTGCCCACCGATAGCAGCAGCTGTATGGGGGCTGTAGCGGGCACCGGGGTTGGGAGCCAACAAAAAAGCACACGCACCCACCGGCCCTTGTAGGCTGTGTGTGCGTGCGCACGCAGAAAATCGATCTGCCGATTGTGATGCAGGCGCTCCGCCTTGGTAAGGCGAGCCCGGTACCTATCGCTTATGACGAGGCTCGTCACTCACGCTCAGTTTCTTGCGGCCTTTGGCACGGCGGCTGGCCAGTATTTTTTGTCCATCCTTATCGGCCATACGGCTGCGGAAGCCATGCTTATTGCGGCGCTTACGGTTGCTGGGCTGGTAGGTGCGTTTCATCGCGTACTAGGGTCTTTAGAGAATCATACCCACACGCCGCGAGATCCGGCAAAGCCATGAAACACGCTGGTGCAGGGGGATGCAAAGGTACAGATTTATTTAAATACCGCACGCTTTTTTTCGCGGCAGCCACAGCGGGTGGCTCAAGAGCCCGCCCGCCCTGCCAAGCTACGGAAAAAAATCCCCCTGGCCCCAAGCGCAGGATCGGCGCACTGTGCAAAAGCCTCCTATCTTTACAGCCCTGTTCTCTGTATTTTGACTACCCTAAACCCTACAAGAAAAGAT
This sequence comes from Bacteroidota bacterium, assembly GCA_021300195.1. Lineage (NCBI taxonomy): Bacteria > Pseudomonadati > Bacteroidota > Bacteroidota bacterium. Next base: position 57,965 of record JAJTIE010000030.1, read on the forward strand.
GTACAGCGAGATAGAAAGCGTGCACGGGCGCGAGGTGCTGGATAGCCGCGGAAACCCGACTGTGGAAGTGGAAGTGACCACCGTAGCCGGACACACCGGACGGGCCATGGTGCCCAGCGGCGCGTCTACCGGCCAGTACGAAGCCGTAGAGCTGCGAGACGGTGGAAAAACCCGCTACCTGGGCCGAGGCGTGCTGCGCGCCGTGGAGCACGTGAATGACGTGATAGCCCCGGAGCTGGAGGGGTTCAACGTATTTGACCAAGTGGGGCTGGACCGCTTGCTGCTGGAGCTGGACGGCACCGACAATAAGAGCAACCTGGGTGCCAATGCCCTGCTGGGCGTTAGCCTGGCTGCGGCCCACGCTGCAGCTGCCACGGCGGGCATCAGCCTGTACCGCTACGTGGGGGGCACCGGTGCCCGCATTCTGCCTGTACCGATGATGAACATCCTGAATGGAGGCAAGCACGCCGACAACTCGGTAGACATTCAGGAGTTCATGATCATGCCCATGAGTGCCGACACCTTCAGCGATGCGCTGCGCATGGGCACCGAGGTGTTTCACCACCTGCGCAAGGTGCTGAGCAGCCGGGGCCTGAGCACCAATGTGGGCGATGAGGGCGGATTTGCCCCTAGCCTGCCCAGCAATGAGGCCGCACTGGAGACGGTGATGCAGGCCATAGAGGCCGCAGGCTACAAGCCCGGCGAAGACATCTTCATAGCCCTAGATGCCGCTGCCAGCGAGATGTATGACAAGAAAACAGGCCGCTATAAACTGTACAAAAGTAGCCAGCAGGAGCTAACCACCGAAGAGCTGATAGCCGAGTGGGAAGCCTGGGTGAACAAATACCCCATTGTAAGCATAGAAGATGGCCTGGATGAGGACGACTGGAAGGGCTGGCAGCAGCTGACCCAACAGATAGGCCACCGCTGCCAGCTGGTGGGCGATGACCTGTTTGTAACCAACGTGAAGCGCCTGCAGCGCGGCATACAAGACAAGGCGGGCAATGCCGTGCTGGTGAAGGTAAACCAAATAGGCACCCTATCCGAAACCCTGGAGACCATCCACCTGGCCTATAACCACGGCATAAGCGGCATTATGAGCCACCGAAGCGGCGAAACCGAGGACGCCACCATAGCCGACCTGGCTGTAGCCACCGGCCTGGGCCAGATCAAAACCGGATCGGCCAGCCGCAGCGACCGGGTAGCCAAGTACAACCAGCTGCTACGTATAGAGGAAGAGCTGGGCAGTGCTGCCATCTACGGAAACCAATTCTTCAAATACCTGCCATGAGTATACGCTGGAGCCGAATACAGTCCCTGCTGCCCTTTCTGAAAAATCGCTACGTGCTGTCGGTACTCGTATTCGGCTGCTGGATGCTGTTTTTCGACCAGTACAACATGCAGAGCCAGCTGAGCATAGCCCGGCGCATGGAGCAGCTGGAAGAGGAGCAGCAGTGGTACCGAGAGCAGATAGCCCTGCTACGTACAGAACAGCAGCGCCTGGCCCACAATCCCCACGAACTGGAGCGCATAGCCCGCGAACACTACCGCATGAAACGGCCCAACGAGGACCTGTTCATCGTGGTGGAAACGGAAGAGTAGAGCAGAGAGTGGCCCTACGCATCCTCATCGCTCACATTAGACACTATGTGGTGGCGACCTGCACCTTGCCCGCCACCACACACTGTAGCTGCTGGGGCTGCAGGTGCTGCTGGGCCAGGGCCAGTAGCTGGGCACTGGTAGCCTCCTGGATCTGCCGGAAGCCCTGGGCCGGTTCGTCGGGTGCCAGGCCGTGGTGTAGTAGCAGCTTCAAGGTATCGGCTACCTCAAAGGGGGTTTCCTGCTGGCTGATGATGCGGCCCAGCAGGTAGTTTTTGGCCACCTCTAGTTCCTGCTCAGAGATAAGCTCCTGCCTGAGGCGTTCCAGCTCCTGCTGCACTTCGCGCAGGGTGTCCGCCACAAACTCATTGCCCACATCTGTACCGATAACGAAATAGCCCGCATGCTTCATGCCTACCCAGCTGCTGTGTATGCCATAGGTATAGCCTTTGTCTTCGCGTATGTTCTTCATCAGCCGGCTGCCAAAGTAGCCGCCCAATAGGGTATTGAGCAGGCGCAGCAGGTTGTAGTCTGGGTGGTTTCGGGGTACTGCCAGGTGGCCGATGCGTAGGCTGCTCTGCACGCCCTCGGCCATAGCGTGGTGGTATAGCCCGGGCGCAGCGGGCTGTATGGCTGTGCGCACTGCCAGCGAGGATGCCTCCTGGGGGGGCAGGGCAGGCAGGCTACCCAGCTTATCATTCAGCAGCTTCAGGGTGTCTGCTTCGTCAAACAAGCCCGACACAATGAGGAAGGCGCGGCTAGGGTGCAGCGGCCCTGCCAGATAGCTGCGGCAGGCCTCGGCGGTTAGGTGCTGCAGGGCCTCGGCGGTGGGGGTGTAGGCGTAGGGGTGCTGGTGGCCAAACACGCGCTGGGCAAAGTGCTTGCGTGCATGAAACTGCGTTTTGGTGTGCTCTACCTCCAGGCGCTGCAGGCTGCGGGCACGGGCATTTTCAAACTCAGCATCCGGCACGGTGGCCTCAGTCAGCACCTCCTTCAGCAGGTTTAGCGTAAGGGGCAGGTGGTGCTCCAGGGTGCTGAGGGTTATGGTTGTCAGCTCGTAGCCACTCTCTACATTCAGGTGGCTGCCATAGTCGTCCAGCAGTCGGGCTATCTGCAGAGAGGTTTTTCGGGCCGTGCCCTCCAGTAGCATCTTGCCAGCAAAGTCTGCCAGGCCGGGGTGCGACTCATAGGCATGCCCAGCGCGATATACCATCTGGCACTCCACCACCTCCTGGGTGCCATAGCGGATCATGTATACGTCCAGGCCATTATCCAGCTGCTGCCGGGTGTAGGGCGGCAGGGCGGTATACACAATGGGCTGGGCGGGGGGGGGCGTGCTGCGGTCCAGTTTTCGGCTCATGGTCTAGCGTTGGCGTAGGTAATGCAGGGTGGTAGCTTGGCTGGGCTGCAGGTAGTGCTGCCTGGCGGCCAGCACATCGTCCACACTCAGGCGTCTGTAGGCTTCGGCCTCGGTGTTTATCAGCTCCGGCCGGCCCAGGCTGTCGAATAGGGCCAGGCTCATGGCGCGGTTCAGCACCGTGGTTTTGTTGAATACCTCCTGGCTCTCTATCTTGTTTTGCATACGGGTTAGTTCTTCTGGCGTCAGTTGGTCAAACTCCGCCAGCACTTCGTCCAGTACGGCCTCATACTCGGCCACGGTTCGGCCCTCTGCCACTCGGCCCTCTATGCTGATCATGCCGGGGTCGTAGAGGCCCCAGCTGAAGGCGCTTACCTGGCTGGCCACCCGGGTTTCCTTCACCATCCGCTGGTACAGGCGGCCACTCTTGCTGCCGGTCAGTAGGTCGGTTATCATGTCGGCAGCGTAGTAGGCTTCGTCTGTGCGGGCGGGGCAGGGGTATGCGCGGTATACGGCATCGAAGGGTACTTCTCGCTCTACGCTAATCTGTCGTGCCTCGGCCTGCCAGGGTTCTTTTACGCGCTTGGGGCGCTTCACATCCCGGGCAGGTATGGGGCCAAACCATTTTTCGGCCAGCCGCATTACCTCGGCGGCCTTTATACCGCCCGATACCACCAGGGTGGCATTATTGGGCGCGTAGAAGCGGTAGAAGAAGTCCTTAATATCCTGCAGGCTGGTGTGCTCCACGTGGCTCAGGTCTTTGCCAATGGTCATCCAGTTGTAGGGATGGAAGCGGAAGTGCACGGGCCGTAGCTGCAGGTAGGCATCGCCGTAGGGCTGGTTCAGGTAGCGTTGTTTGAATTCCTCCATCACCACCGAGCGCTGCACGGCCAGGTTTTCTTCGCTGAAGTCCAGCTCCAGCATGCGGTCGCTCTCTAGCCAGAAGGCGGTCTCCAGCTGGCTGGCGGGCAGGGTCAGGTAGTAGTTGGTGATGTCGGAGTTGGTGAAGGCATTGTTTTCGCCCCCCACGCGCTGCACGTGGGTATCGTAGTCTGGCACGTGCTTACTACCGCTGAACATAAGGTGCTCAAACAGATGCGCGAGGCCGGTACGGGTTGGGCTTTCGTCGGCAGAGCCTACGCGGTAGAGGATGTCTACGGCCACTTTGCTCACGGCAGGCTCCTCTTGTACAATAACGCGCAGGCCATTGTCCAGCTGGTAGGTAGTGTAGTGTATGTGCATGGCGGGTGCCTTTGGGCCAAAGTACACAAAAAGTATTGAATCCAGGGCTTTCTCTGCCAGATGGAGCTACCCGCAGCTGGTTTTAAGCGCGAGTGGGGGCTACCGTGCGGCCCGCGTGGGATGGTTAGCGCTCGGGGCTGTTGCGCTCTTCTACGCTGAACACCTCTACTTCCTCCTCCTCCTTTCCGCGCAGGCGGATGGCCCCCATGCTTTCCAGTCGGTAGTTTTCCCAGTTCAGGCCGGTGCGCCTGGCCCGCCGGAAGCTCTCCAGCACGGCGCGGGTAACCAGGAAGTCTACGCCCAGGGGCTTGCACTGGTCCAGTATGCGGCTGCCGGTATTGATTACGTCGCCGTGGAATACAATTTCCTTTTTGGTATCGCCCACCTCGCCCACCACTACCTGGCCACTGTGCAGGCTAGCGCGAAAGCCGGGCACAAAGCCATACTTCTGCTGGTACTTGGCACCCAGCCGGCGTATGCGCCTGCGGCAGCGGAAGAAGCTGCGGATGGCATAGCCCTTGTACCGGGCATACTCCTTGTGCCATACCACAATCACCTCGTCGCCCACGTACTGGTATATCTCGCCCTCATGCCGGGCTATCACTTCGTCCAGGTCGTAGAAAAACTCGTTCAGAAATTCGTGGTACTTCAGGTTGCCCAGCTGCTCGGCTATGGCTGTGCTATCTTTTACATCCAGAAACATGACTACCCGAAACTCTTCGCGCGGGCTGTGGTACTTGCCGGTGATGTAGTTGTAGAAGCGCTCGGGGCTGAGGGTACGGCTGATCTGCCACACAAAGTTGGTAATGAAGGAGACCAGGATGAGGAGCACAACGGCCACACGTGGGCTATGGCCGTATTCGGAAAAATGAAAGCGCAGGAATGCCTGCCAGCTGGCAGGCTGCTGCAGCACATAGGTGGCCACCCAGAACCCCAGCCAGGCAAAGGCGAAGGCAAGAACCAGGAGGATAAAGGTGCGCGTAAGGAGGACGAGCAGCAGCGGCCACTTGCGCATCTGTCGCCGTAGCACAAAGAGCTCGATCAGGATATTGAGCAGGCCGAAGAGCAGGCCCGACTCCAGCGCGGCCTGGTAGCGGGCGCGCACATCGGGGCCATCGGGCTGGCCCAGCAGGGTAAGCCAGGCTACAAACAGGTGAAATGCCACCCAGATGCCCAGTACGATGAGGAGGGTGCCCCGGTTTTTACGAAGTATGAAGCCGACGCGCATCGCGCAGTTTTTTTCGAAGATACGCATAGGTCTTCAACTGAGACCGGATAATGCGGGCCCGGGCAGGACGCTGCACATAGGGGTTCTCGCCCAGCTGGCCCAGCAGGCGCGCGCGCGCGTTATCCTGTAGCTGGATCCGGATGATGTCGATCACCTCCTGCTGCAGCACCGGGTCCTTGATGGGGAAGGCGCACTCCACCCGGTGATCCAGGTTTCGGCGCATCAGGTCCGCACTGCTCAGGTACACCCGGGATGCACCGCCGTTGCCAAAGATGAAGACGCGGGTATGCTCCAGAAATCGGTCTACAATGCTGATGGCGCGTATCCGGCCCTGCAGGCTGGGCAGGGTGGGGTCCAGGCAGCAGATGCCGCGGATAATCAGGTCTATCTGCACCCCGGCCTCGGCAGCGCGGTACAGGCGGCGGATCATCTCCCGGTCTTCCAGGCTGTTCATTTTCAGGATCATCCAGGCCTTTTGCCCCTGGCCGGCCAGGGCCTGCTCCGCTTCTATCAGTTCGTACAGGCGGTTTCGCATCTGGTTTGGGGCTACCAGCAGGTCTTCGTAGCGGTGGGTTTTGTGCTCGATCAGGAAGGTGAAGATCTGCCGCACCTCGCGTGCCAGCTGCGCATCGGCGGTAAACAGCCCCATGTCTGCATACTGTTTGGCGGTTTTTTCATTCAGGTTTCCGGTGCCTATGTAGGCATATCGGCGGGTTTCGCCCTCCTCGTTGCGCTCTACCAGGGCGGTTTTGGTGTGTACCTTCAGGCCCGGCAGGCTGTAGTACACCTCTGCCCCTGCGCGCTCCATTTCTCCGGCCCAGAATAGGTTGCTTTCTTCGTCAAAGCGGGCCTTTACCTCGAAAAAGCACACCACGCGCTTGCCCCGGCGCTGGGCACGCAGCAGGGCGTGCACCACCTGGCTATCGCCGGCCACGCGGTATAGGGTAAGGAAGATGGCCGTTACATTGGGGTCTTCGGCGGCCTGGTTCAGCCATCGGATGAAGTAGTCAAACTTCTGGTAAGGCAGGTGTAGCAGCTGGTCTCCCTCCTGGCGCAAGAGGCGCATGATGCTATCGGCGCGCTCCAGCCTGGGGTGTGGCTGCGGGGGCAGGGGCCGGTAGTTCAGGCGCTTGTGTGCCGGATTGGGAAAGGCGAAGAAGTCGGAAAAATTGTGATAGCGGCCACCAGCCACAAAGTCGGTATGCGGCAGCTGGAAGTAGCTGGCCAGGTCGTCAAACCACTTGGCCGGCAGGCGGTGGTCGTACAGAAACCGTGTGGGCGGGTTGATGCTGCGCTTCTCCAGGCTGTGGCGTATCTTGTCTACCAGGTCTCCCTCCTCTTCATCCCCCCAGTCCAGCTCGCCACTGCGCGTCAGCTTTATGCTGTAGCTGCCGCCTGTTATCCAGTCCGGATAGATAAGGGGCAGGCTCAGCCGCACCAGGTCGTCCAGGATCATGATGCTGTGCCTGTCTTCCTCCCGGCCCGGCAGCACAAAAAAGCGGGGCACAAAGCGGGTGGGGATCTCGATCATCCCCAGGTGGCGCACCTCTCGCTCATCTGGGCGCGTAAGCTCTATCAGCAGGTAGATGGTTCGGTTCTGCAAAAAGTAGGGGGCATCCTCCGCGCTCAGTATCCTGGGATGGATATGGGGCCGCACCAGGTCAAAATACTTTTTTCGGGCCCAGGTCTCCTGGTAGGGCATCAGCTGCGTTTCGTCCAGGATGTAGATGCCATGCTCCTCCAGGGCTGGCATGATCTCGTTCCGAAAAACCTGGCCAAATATATCCTGCTGGCGGCCCACTTCCTTGTATATTTTGTCCAGCACCGCCGCTGGCTCGTAGAGCAGGCGCTTCTGCTCCTTCTTGCCCAGCTGCAGCAGGTTGCGCATGCCGGCTACACGTACCCGGAAGAATTCGTCCAGGTTGCTGGAATAGATGGCCAGGAAGCGAATACGCTCAAACAGTGGGACGGTTTCGTCCTGCGCCTCCTGTAGCACACGGGCGTTAAAGTCTAGCCAGCTGAGGTCTCGTATGCGAAAGCGATCCGACATGGGGTACGAAGTTCGCGCTCCTGTTGCCGAAATACAACCCGCTATCGGCCTGGCATAGTGCCCGCCTACACACCAAATGTTCTGCTTAATTTGCCCGCATTACCCTGAAAATGGCGGTAGGTGGAGGTGGATATGTGTGCTTTGTGCATATTGGGGTAAGACAAGGCCTGGCTGCCCCTGCCCCGTGCTGCGGCTGCGTACTGCTTTCTACACCGGATACTCAATCAATAATAACAATGTCTTTACATTTTGATAACTTCTCGGACTGGCAGGCGCACTGCCACACAACGGGCGTGCCCCTGTGGCAGGCTGTGCTGGACTATGAGGTGGAACAGAAGGGCAAGACGGAAGCCGCCATCTGGCAGGGGCTGGAGGCAGCCTATGCGGTAATGCGCGATGCCATCCACACGGGGCTTACGGCAGATATGACTTCCTTCTCGGGCATGATACACAACGGTGCCAAGAAGATACGCGACTGCAAGACGCTGGTACTGGGCGAGGCTTTCCACCGGCTGGTATACACCACCATTGCAGCCAAGGAGCTGAATAGCTGCATGGGCCGCATAGTGGCAGCCCCTACGGCGGGGGCCAGTGGCATACTGCCTGGCATATTGTACAACCTGCAGGAGCAGCACAGCCTGAGCGACCGGCAGGTGCACGAGGGGATGCTGGTGGCGGCGGGCATTGCCCTCATTATAGAGCGGCGGGCCAGCATTAGCGGAGCGGTGGGGGGCTGCCAGGCCGAGACGGGCACGGCAGCTGCCATGGGGGCGGGTGCCATAGTGTACTGCCTGGGGGGCACAGCCGGGCAGGTGCTAGATGCCGTGGCAATCACCATTATGAACATGCTGGGGCTGATATGCGACCCCATAGCCGGCCTGGTGGAGGTGCCCTGCGTAAAGCGCAATGCCAGCGGGGCGGTAATTGCCTTTGCCAGCGCACAGATAGCCCTGGCGGGCGACTCGTCCGTTATCCCCGTAGATGAGGTGGTGGATGCCATGGGCGAGGTGGGCCAGAGCATGGAGGCCAAGTATAAGGAAACCGCCCTGGGCGGCCTGGCAGCCACCCCCACCGGCATTGCCATAGCCAACCGGGTGCTGCGCTCGCAGGCCGAAGAGGTGCCCGAGGACGAGGAGCCGGAGCAATAGACCCGCAGCCTGCACCCCAAAATGACAAGGGGGCCACACTGTGCAGCCCCCCGTCTCGGGTTGGAAAAAAAATGGAAAACAGTACGTGCAGCAGGGGGCCAGGGGGCCCTTAGTATAGCTTGTATCGCATCATGATCTTGGCTGTAAGGTAGGCCACTGGCGCAGCCAGAAAGAACTCGCGGAGGTGCGCATTAGCCTCCGAATTCGAAACAAAACCAATGGAAGCAAAGGCGACCAAAAGCCCCAAGACAATGTACTCGGGATAGGCACGGCGCAAGAAGGGGATACGACCAAAGATCAGGGCAAATACAAAGCCAACAAATAAGCCAATCAAGAACATGTTTATCATAGGTGAAAATGGTAGGTTATACGGTTGGAGAGGCAGAATCTGAGTGTAGTTAACCCACGTAACTGGGCCTTAGCTAGCTAAGGAGCTTGGCCTTTTGCTTGCTAAATTCCTGCTCCGTCAGGATGCCCGCTGCTTTCAGTTCGGCCAGCTGCTTGAGCTGATCCACCAAATCGTGCGAGCCAGAAGCTGGGGCCGTGGGTGTGTTCGGTTCCGCAAGGCTGGCACGAACATGGCCTACAAACTGCTTGGTGGCTTCGGTCTCTACCGAGGATATTTCTGCCACATTGCTGGAGGTATGAATCTTTATTTTACCGCCCAGCAGGCCCAGTTCATACTGTATGGAGCTTATTTTTTGCAAGGGAAACTCCTCCACCTTCAGGCCAAACAAGCCTTTGTCTATGAAAACAAGGCGCCTCTGGGTAGCCACCAGAATGCCGATTCCCTTGTTATAGATACCGCTTACTACCTGGCCTACTATCTCCTGGTCGGCCAGTACCTCGGGCAGCAGTTTTACTTCCTTCTTCTTTGCTACAGACGGAATATGCTTACCCTCCAGGGCCAAGATTTCCTGCATTCTGTCTTCGATGGTTTTCATTTATTTCCTGTATAAGTTGATAACCCAAAGCTCGGTAGCTGGTTCGCCAAAACGCGTCGTAGCCGGGGAGCGGGGTGTTTTTTTCATGCCTGCTCCATCCAGCCAGGGGCACCCACACGGGCCTGCCGGCCACAGCGTACGGGGGAGGCTGTGCAAAAGGTCTGGGATGGGAAGAACAGTGCCCACAAAAAAGCCCCACAGGGTGTACTGCGGGGCATGTCGTGTTAATCTCGTGGCTAGGGGTAGCCCTGCGCCGTACCGGATCCGTATGCCGGGGTAGGCGCGGTGGGGGCTACAGGCCCAGTTTTTTGCGCAGGGCCTTGGGCAGCGCGTCCTTGTGCACCATGTAGTCCATGGTCAGTAGGGCAAAGTAGGCCTCGCTGGCAAAGAAGAAGCCGTCGCACTCGTTGCTCTCAGTGCCCCAGCTGTTCTTTACGATGAAGTAGCGGTCTCCGTTCTGGTCTTTCGCATAGCCAGTGATGTGCATGCCATGGTCGTCAGTCAGCTCATAGCGGTCAAAGGCAGCCTGACGTTGCTCCTGGGTTATTTTAGCCTGCGGGGTGGGGTTTGCCCACACGTCGGTTTCGGTGCTGGCGGTCAGCACCTCCCAGTCTTCGGCAGGCGCAAGGGCCAGGCCCGCCTTCCAGTTGAAGCCCTTGTCGCTCACATCGGCCCCCCAGGCCAGGCTATAGCCAGCATCCAGGGCGTCAAAGGCCAGGGTGGTCATTTCTTCCACCGGCACGTTGTACACCTGGCCCTGCAGCCAGTTGTCGGGCACCTCCAAGGTGAAGGGCTGGTAAAAGGGGTGGTGGGTAAAGCTGCTCAGCTCCACATAGTCATCGGGGTTTAGGCCCAGGCTAGCAGCGTAGCTCTTGGGGGTATACTCCTTGCCCTCGTAGGTAAAAGTCTTGGGGATAGGGCCCAGGTAGGCATCCAGTATGCCATTTACGGCATCCTTCCACGAGGTGGTGAGGCGGTGGTTAGGGTTTTTCACAATCACATCCAGAAAAGCCTTGAGGGCCTGATCCAGCTCACTGTGGTTGTGCTTCGCCTCGCCGTATTGCAGGCCGCTGTACACGGCCTCGGGCACCATGCCATAGTTTTTCCATACATAGGCTACGTCGTGAAAGGCACCACCAGCCGAAAAGTTGATGTGGCCACCCCAGCGCACATAGCGCTCGGCCTTGTCCATATAGGTGTGGCGTACCACAAACATTTCGCTCAGCGCCTGGCGGCCCTTGCCCATGCGCATCAGCTCGCTCTCGAAGAACGACAGGGTGCTGAAGCTCCAGCAGGTGCCCGTACGGTACTGGTTGGGCACCAGGCTCTTGTCTACCTGCTTCACTACGGTGAAGCTGTAGTTGCTTCCTTCCTTATTCGTTTGGGGCTGTGCCCACAGGCTGCCCAGGGTAAGCGCACAGAGGGCGCAGAGGGAAATAATTTTTTTCATACAATCGGATGCTTTTTTCAGAATTAGGCGGGAAAAATACGGCGCTTTTTGCAAAAAACACGTACCGCCCATCCAAAAATGGGGGCTGGTCTATTCGGCCTGCGAGAGGGGCTTTCCTGTAGCGCCCCACACCCGGCAGGCCGAGATATAGTGCTTGTCCCAGTACGCATTGGTTAGCACATCGTGCCGCACCCCGCTGCTGGAGGCATGCACAAAGCGGGGGATGCCATCCTCCAGGGCCACACACAGGGCGGTGTGGCCTATCACGCCGGGCTTGTAGTTTGAGAAGAAGAGCAGGTCGCCGGGCTGTATATCCGTGCGGCGTACCGGCTTGCCATAGCGGTACTGGTCTATGCTCACGCGGGGCAGCTCCATGCCCACCTCGCGAAAAGCCAGCACCATCAGGCCGCTACAGTCTACCCCCTGGCGGCTCATGCCGCCCCAGGCATACTGGGTGCCCAGGTAGCTCTCGGCCTTCTCGATCACCTTGCCGATATTTTTGTCGCTGGCCCGCACCACCTGGGCAGGCGGCTTGGCTGCGGGGGCAGTGGCACCGGCCTTGGCAGTCAGTGCGGCACCGGCCTTTCGGCGCACGGGCGCATGGCCCCGCTTGGTCCAGCTGGTGGCCGGGCTGTTACCCGCGTGCCAGCTGCGGGCTACCTGCTCGCGCTGCTGGGCCGTGCGGGGGGTGCTACAGCCCACAGCCACGCACAGCACGCCCACCCCCAGGAAGAGGCCTTTTATGGTAACTCGATGCTCCATCGGATTTCGCTCTACCAAGTATACCACCCAAATGGCCTGGATGAGCATCGGGTTGCGCACATGCACGTTTCGGCCCGGGCGGGGGGTATGTGCAAGGCGACGGGAGGCACGGGGCCGGCCTTTAGCCTAGCGGGTCGGTAATCCTATACCGGCCAGTCCTCATCTTCCTCCAGAGCATACCACACCTTGGCACGGGCCCGGTCTTCCGAGCTAAGGCCTGGCACCAGGCTTTCATCTGGCGCGAGTATACCCAGACACTTACGCGCCGACTTTTCGCAGATATCTTTGGTTGCTATTCGTTCTGTCGTTTCGTGGTCTGCAGGCTATGGTCATTTTCTCTTGATTGCCCTAGACAGGAAGACTAGCTTCAAACGCGAAGAATGTCTTCCAGGAGATTGTGTCCTAGTAACCTTTATCAGCGTCTTCATTTGGACTATGTTCGGGACAATCCAATCGTATCTCTATCGAACTAAGCTCCTGCTGGAGCAGACTACAAAACACCTTGCCAGATCGACGCGAGTAATACCTACAGCTAGTACACATGCGCTGAGCTGTAATTACCCCGCTCCGGCTAAGCCCGGCAATCAGCTCCAACAATCCTTCCATCATGGATTGCTGGAGTAATGGCGATAGTCCAGCCAGGCTTTCCTCCATGATACTGGCGTAGTGCTCCGTATCTATAGCTATCCTCCGTCCGGCCTCGGTTAGATGCATTAGGTGACTTCGGGCATCTGATTGATCTAGCTGCTTCTCTACCAAGCCCTTCTGAAACAGTATCCTTACACTATCACTCATCGTTGCCTTGGTCATATTGAACTCATCTGCGAGATAGCTGATTCTGGACTTGTCCGAAGAATGGTAGTAGAGAAAAAGCAGAACCTGAATCTGGATGGGGCTTAAACCATGCCTTTTGCCCTCTTGCCAAAGTAAGACCCGAAAAGCCTCGAACAACCGCTCTAGAGCTACCACAATCTTGCTTTCTATACGCCCGATTTGTTGTTCCGGATCAAACGATGCTTTCATCCTAAAGATTAGTGCTTGATACAAAATTGATCTTCAGCCTGCATAGACCCACTATATATCCATGCCATGCTGCGGAGGCGGGCGGCAAGAGAGAGCCGAGAACTACCGGGTATTTCATACAGAATGTGGGGAGAATCTCCCCACATTCTGCCGCAAAAAAAGCAGGAGGAAGGAAGCTTATACCACCAAATATATGGAATTCGCTTCATTCTCTCCTGCCGTACATGCAGCTGCTCAACAACCTGCTAGTCAAGCCAAGGTAAACTAAACCATGCCTATCGAACTTTATAGGGCAGAGTAAGATCCTTTGACAACACACTGAAAACGTTGTAAACGCCGAGCATGGGTTTTTCCATACTCATTCCGCCATCAGGTGCAGAAACCTCCAGGTAGCAGGTTACGGCATCGTAGCTAAAATGGGTCTGGTTCCGGATTCTATATATCGGCACGGATACCCTAATCTTGTTCTCGATTGTAGTAACCGGGAAGCCAGGGCTGTCCATATACATGGGCATGTCGGGCGCGGTACCAGGTTTCTTTACTACGTCGGTCTTCTTATGCTCCTTCACGGCCAGGCCCCCGCCTACACGTCCATCCTTGACCAATACGACCCAGTGAGGGTGCCACACCAGACCATCATTGTCTGTTTTACCATCTACGTTCTCATCCCACAGCGGACTATCGTCAAAGTCGGGATGCGAAGTTAGGGCAAGTGCCACAATACCCTCGGTGGGGCTGAATCCTACATCCTCCGGCTTCAGCGTGGTAGGAAATACATAGGCTAGTACCGGAGCCATGTCCAGCTTCCCTATAGCCTTGGGCTGGGTAGCCCCCGCCCTGCCTACCACCGTAAGCTCAAATTCAAGCGTCGCGTAATTTTTGTTGTAGGTAACAGTGGCAGACTTGATCTGGAAGTCGTCCGACTTCTCATAAGCCTTGCATTTGTCGCAGGCTTGGGCAGAATGAATAGCTATGTACATAGCCAAAGTAAATACAGATACTGCTTTCATTTTTCTTGATATAAAGTGAAACGACATACAATCCATTAATATAGGAATCCTAACAAATTGCGCTAATTTTTTTTAAGATCTGCAAGGGCCGCGCCAAAGTTTATATGAAGTACCTGCCCACTAGGCGTATACAGGGCGGGCACAGACTTTATCCCTCTTCCCTCTGCCTCTGCTATTCGCGCGGGCTTTTCGCCTAGGTGCACGACCTCCACTTTTTCCGCACCAATAAGGGACAGAATCTCCTGCTCTGCACCTATGCATACAGAACAACCAGCGTGATAAAAGACTGACTTTAACATGTGTGAAAAAATTTAGAATGTATGGCAAAATTACCGGGACAAACATAAGTAGGATTCCTAACCAAAACAAATAAAAGATAAAACTTTTCTGATCGGCATCCTTCTGTACCTAAAAGCAGGAGCTTCTATTCCAGCTGGGTACCTATGCTAACAGATTAACAACTTGGACAAGTGGCTGAGGCACCTGAACAAGGAAGTATCGACGGAAATATATATGTCAGATCCGGGCCTACGCATGCCCACAGCTGGCAAAGAAGTTGTGGGCACATGCACCCCGAGGCCCGGGCATGCCGTGTGTAAATAACCAAGAAGGCCAGCACGCACCCCACCACCACGGGGGGATGGAGGCATAAAGCCATAAATGTAGTGTACGGGAGATACTACGCCCAAAATGCGCCCCCATTGCAGCCGGCCTGTGGAAGACACAAAAAAAGCCCGCACTTTCCGTACGGGCTTTCTCATTTCAGCCAGCTTGGGCTAGCTAGCCTACTGCACACTCAGCTTGCCGCTGTAGGTGCCGGTAGGGCCTACTTGGCGAAGGCGACGGAGCGCTTTTCGCGGATGACGGTTACCTTGATTTGGCCGGGGTATTGCATCTCGTTCATGATGCGGCTGCTGAGGTCTACGGCCAGCTGGTCGGCATCGGCGTCGGTTACTTTTTCGGCCTCTACCACCACGCGCAGCTCGCGCCCGGCCTGTATGGCAAAGCTCTTGGTAACGCCCTGGTAGGTGAGGGGTAGGCTTTCCAGCTCTTTCAGGCGCTTGATGTAGCTTTCTACTACCTCGCGGCGTGCGCCTGGGCGTGCGCCACTAATGGCATCGCAGGCCTGGATGATGGGCGAGATCATGGCGGTCATCTCTATCTCGTCGTGGTGGGCACCTATGGCGTTTACAATTTCAGGGTGCTCTTTGCAGCGCTCGGCTATCTGCATGCCTATTATGGCGTGTGGCAGCTCGGGTTCGTCGTCTATCACCTTGCCTATGTCGTGCAGCAGTCCGGCCCGCTTGGCCAGCTTGGCGTTCAGGCCCAGCTCGCTAGCCATGGTGGCGCACAGGTTTGCCACCTCGCGGCTGTGCTGCAGCAGGTTCTGGCCATAGCTGCTGCGGTACTTCATGCGGCCCACCATGCGGATGAGGTCTGTGTGCAGGCCGTGTATGCCCAGGTCGATGGCGGTGCGCTCGCCTATCTCCATGATCTCGTCGTTCAGCATCTTGGCGGTCTTGGCTACCACCTCTTCTATACGGGCGGGATGTATGCGTCCGTCGGCCACCAGGCGGTGGAGGGCTATGCGGGCAATCTCGCGGCGCACGGGGTCGAAGCCGCTGATGATGATGGCCTCTGGGGTATCGTCCACAATGATCTCTACCCCGGTGGCAGCCTCCAGTGCGCGGATGTTTCGGCCCTCGCGGCCAATAATGCGGCCTTTCACCTCATCGCTCTCCAGGTTGAAGACGGTTACGCTATTCTCTATGGCGTGCTCGGCGGCCGTGCGCTGTATGGTTTGTATCACTATGCGCTTGGCATCCTTGTTGGCCGTTACCCGTGCCTGATCCTCTATCTCCTTGATCAGGGTGGAGGCCTTGCTGCGGGCCTCGGCAGTCAGGTTATCCATCAGTTGTTTCAGCGCCTCCTCCGGTGTCATGCCGGCTATCTTCTCCAGGCGCTCATTCTGCTGGGCTAGCACAGCCTGTAGCTGCTGGTTTTTGGCATCGCGCAGGGCTATCTGCTCATCCAGCTTCTGCTGCAGCTGCTCCACCTTGGTCTGGTCCTTTTTCAGCTGGTCATACTTCTGGTTCAGGCTCTGTTCTTTCTGCTTCACGCGCTGCTCGTCGCTCTGTAGCTTCTGGCTACGCTGCTGGGTTTCGCTGTCAAACTTTTGCTTCAGGTCCTGAAACCGGGCTTTTGCCTCCAGTTCTTTTTTCTCGCGTATCGATTCGGCCTTCAGCTCGGCTTCTTTCACTATCACCTGTGCGTGTTCTCGGGCAGCCTCTTCTGCCTTGGCGGCCTGGCCGCTCATAATCATTCGTACGATGAGGGCCCCCAGGGCTACGCCGCCCAGGCCGATTCCTGCGTATATAATGTATTCCATGTGTTCTGTGTCGGATCTTTTACGTGTGTTGAGGTGGGTTAGGTGCGGTTGTTTGAAAGTCTAGTTGCCCGTCCAGTGTCTGTAGCCGGTGGGCCAGTTCGCGTTCCATTTGTTCCTGGGCTTCGGTCATCTTCAGGTGCTCGGCTGCAATGTCCATACAAGCCATAATGGCGAGATAGGTTTCATCCTTCAGGCCCGGGTAGCGCTGCTGATAGCCCTCTATCTTGTCCTGGATGTACTGACCCACCAGTCGGATACGGGGCTCCTCTTCCTGCGTCACATTGATCGGGAAGCGCTTGCTCAGTATTTCCAGTTGAATCTGATACTTATCCATAATCCTGATAGCCCAACAGCCCAATGACCACAGGCAGCCTAGGGTGCGCCTGCCTGCAGGTCCTGCATGCGCCGGTCGACCTCCTGTATCATGTCGTCCAGCCAGGCAGCCAGGGCTTCGGGTGTATCAAAGCCCTGAGGGATAAGCGCAAAGGTACGATTATTTGCGTTTTCTTTCAGGCTTTCGTTTTCCTGCTGTAGCTGCCGCAACTGTAGTTGTAGCGCCGCTATGCGCTGCTCCAGGCGGGCCAGCATTTCGGCTATATGGGTTGGCAGGCTCATAGAGGGGTCAAAGTAACAGAAAAGCGCGCGTTTGTGGGCAGGGCTGCGGGCACTACTACAGACCGAGGGGGGCAGAGGGGGGCCTTTGGCGGGTAGGCCCGTAAATCGTACTTTTGCTCTATCCCGTAGAACCATGAAAGTAACTGAGCATCTGGCCCAGGCCAAGGACCCGCTAGTGAGCATCGAGATCATCCCACCCCGCCGTGGGGCCGATTTCAGTAAGATTCAGGCCGCCATTGAGTCTGTAATGCCTTTCAGGCCGCCTTTTATCGACGTAACCAGCCACAGTGCCGAGGTGATGTGGGAGGAAATGCGAGACGGCACCTACAAGAAGATTGTGAAACGCAAGAGCCCGGGCACCTTCGGGCTATGTGCTGCCATCAAGTACAAGTATGGGGTAGACCCAGTTCCGCACATCCTGTGCAATGGCTTCACGCGCGAGGAAACGGAGGATGCGCTGATCGAGCTGAATTACCTGGGGGTGGAGAACCTGTTGCTGATCCGGGGCGACTCCAAGTATGAGAAACCCCTGGCCGAGGGCCGCACGGCCAACACCTATGCCCTGGATCTGATAAAGCAGGTGGCGCGGATGAACCGGGGCGAATACCTGGGCGAGCTGATGGATGCGCATCCATCAGACTTTTGCATTGGGGTGGCGGCCTACCCCGAGAAGCACTTTGAGGCACCGAACCTGAACTACGATCTTGAGATCCTGAAGCAGAAGCAGGAAGCAGGCGCGCACTATGCCGTTACACAGCTGTTTTACGACAATCAGTACTATTTCGATTTTGTCGACCGGGCGCGGGCTGCCGGCATCACCCTCCCCATCCTGCCGGGGCTGAAGATCCTGACGGCAGAAAACCACCTGAACATCATCCCCAAGGTGTTCCACATCAATTTTCCCGACGAGCTAGTGGCCCGCGTACAGGCCGCCCAGGATGCGCGGGCTGTGCGCCAGGTGGGCATCGAGTGGGCCTGTAAACAGAGCCTGGAGCTGCTGGACTATGGCGTAAAGAACCTGCACTTCTACATAATGCAGAACACCAGCCCATTTGTAGAGCTGATGGGCATGCTAAAGAAGCAGAAGGTGTAGGCGGAGTAATACAGCTGAAATGGCCTTGCCCATGCAAAACCTAAAAATATAGCAACGAACCTTTGCGCTATGGAACTCGCGGGCGCCCCAGGGTTGTTTGTGAGTAATTACTTACAAAAACAGCTTGAATGCCAGTGCCCATATTCTAAGAGTTGCGTTACGCCTTTTTGCAGCAAAAGGCTACGATGCCACTACCACACTGCGGATAGCGAAAGCCGCTGATGTATCGGAGGGGCTAATTTTTAGGCACTTTGGCAGTAAGCAGGGACTATTAGAAGCCATCCTGGCGCAACTGCTACAGCGCATGCAGCAGTTGCTAGGGCCTATCTTGATGGAAACGGAGCCTAGGCGAGTTATTGAGAAATATCTTGCACTCCCCTTCGAAATTCCGGAATCCGAATACGATTACTGGCAACTACAGTTCCGCCTAAAGTGGGATCCAGCCTACTTTCAGCCCGAGAAACTCAAGCCTCTAAAGGATAAATTGACAGAAACCTACCGCACACTGGGTTATGCCGATCCAGAGCTGGAAGCCCAGCTGCTCATACAGGTAACAGACGGAGTAGCGACAGATCTGCTACGGAAACAAATCGCGGACCCCGTGGCCTATCGTTCGTTTGTACTCAGCACCTTTTCACCTCGTTAATCATTTTAATATTTCCCAGAAAAAGTAAGTACTCACATTAATATCATGTATTTCTATCATTATGAAAAAGCAAATTGTATTCATAACCGGCGCATCCTCAGGCATAGGCAAAGAGACCGCGCTGAAACTGCTGCAGGAAGGCCATACCGTATATGGTGCCGCCCGCCGCATAGATAAAATGCAGGCTCTGACCGATGCCGGTGGGTATGCCCTACAGATGGATATACTACAGGCCCAGCAGGTGCAGGCAGCCGTAGACAAGATCATAGAAGCAGAGGGCCGCATTGATGTGCTCATCAATAATGCGGGCTATGCCGTCTTTGGTGCTGTAGAGGACGTGAGTGCTGAGGATACACGCCGTCAATTCGATGTCAACCTCTTTGGCCTGGCCGAAGTGACCAAACAGGTACTGCCCCACATGCGGCGGCAAAAGAGCGGGCGTATCCTGAATATCTCTAGCATGGGCGGCAAGCTCTACAGCCCCTTTGGCGCTTGGTACCACGCCACTAAGCATGCCCTGGAGGGTTGGAGTGACTGCCTGCGACTCGAGACCAAGCAGTTTGGAATAGACGTGGTTATCATAGAGCCTGGCATCATCAAAACAGAGCTTGGTGATGTGATGCTGGCCCCTATGCTCGAGAGATCCGGCAAGGGCCCCTACGCAGGCCTAGCGCAAAAATTGGCACTAGCCACAGACCGTAGCTACAGTAGAAGCAAAAATTATTCTCCAGCCTCGGTCATTGCACAGGTGATATCTAAAGCTATCCGCGCCCGGAAACCAAAAACGCGCTATGCAAAAGGCAAGTACGCAAAACCCCTTATGTGGATGCGGCTCTACCTGGGCGACCGGCTATTCGACAAGGTTGTGATGAGCCAGTTCCAGTTAAAATAAGGGCTCGGCACCCGCCAGCTTGCATCCAGCTAAACCTCGGACTCAACGGCCCTATCTGGGGCCGTTGGCAGGCTGGGCAATGCCAAGGTAATACGCCAGGGAGGCCTAGCGCACCTGCAAACGGCACCTGGAACTGCTGGCGCAGGACGTAGGGAACCTGCACTTCTACGTGATGCAGAACACCAGCCCCTTTGTAGAGCTGGTGGGCATGGCGGAGGAAGTAGCCGCCGTATGGCCTCAAAAAAAAACACCCTTTACAAAAAACTACAGACCCCGTAGCAGACATAACTGCCTACTGTGTGGGCCTGTAGAAAAACGGAGCGAATGCTGGCTAGAGAGTGCGAATGCTACCGAACATATAGCTTCTGAACATCTTGCACCCCGTCCAGCTCTATTTTCAGCAGGTACACACCGTCTGAAACCGAGGGCGAAACCGAAAGAGACGTACTACCGGCTACAACGTCAACTGCCTCCTGCCACACGGTTTGGCCCAGGCTGTTGTGCAGGCTGAGTAGCACCCGCCCGCCCCTACTGGTCGTAAGCGGAACGTTAAAGCCGCCGCTGGTGGGGTTCGGATAGGCACGGCCTATGCTGATGCCCCCCTGGCCGCTCAGTAGCACGGTATTGCTCAGCGTGCTAGTGCCATCCATATCCACCTGGCGAACGCGGTAGTAGTAGATGTCGCCCGATAGATCTTTGTCCAGATGGCTGTACGTGCGGGAAATACTGCTGTTGCCCGAACCGGCTACACTCGCCACGCGCTGCCAGCCCGATACACCTGTACTGCTGCGCTCCAAATCAAAGTACTGATTGTTAACCTCCTGCGTGGTACGCCACTCCAGCTTGGCCGTTCGGCTGCCGGCCCAGCTACCCACCAGGTGAAAGCCCTCTACCGGAAGCGGTATGGCTGCAGCACCCGAAAGCTCTATGTCGTAGGTCGCATTCACCCCCGAAAAACCGTCTACCATAATCATATAGGTGGTCTTAGCCGGTACAAGGGCGGGGTTCCACTCAATGTCATTGCTATTCTCTGTGCTTGAGCAAAACTCAACCCCGCTGCTCGGGCGGCTGGCTGGGTCTGTTTCGCAAAAATTGGGGCCATCTACACGCATCACCTGCACCTGGATGCCATTTCCAGCAGCTGGGGTGATATTGGTGAACTTCAGGGAAAGACTACCAGCCTGATCGCCGGTGGTGAAGGTGTACCAAACAGAGTTCTCGATCGAAATGGAACCCGAGGGTCCGTTGCACGAAGCGGGAAGCCGCATATCCTCTCCGGTGTCAAGCGTGGTATTGATGGTGCCGGAATGCGTGGTTACATCCTTATCCAGCTGCTGAGCGCAAATGCAGTGGTCTATACACTGGGGGAAACGGCTCAGATCGGCCACCAGGGTGTCGTTGTGGCGCTGGCCGTCCACCAGCCCGTTGGGGTTGGCTACCCAGGCGCGGATGCTCTGGCTCTGGTTGGGCAGGCTCACACTCGGCACCGTGTAGGTGTACGTGCCGAATGCAGGAATGTTCAGCCCGCTCAGGTTTACCGTGGTGGCGCTTCCGTTGATCTCATACGTCAGGTCGAAGCTGGTGATCGTTACATTCGGCGGGCAGGCGGCGTTGTTGTTGCGCACCGTGATGTTCAGGTCGAACGGGCAGGGGCCGTAGCAGCCTACGATGCTCAGCAGCTCCAGATCGCGCGGAACATCCTCCAGTTCGAAGTTGTCTATCGCAAAATGATCCGGGGCGGTTAGGTTTTCTACATCCAGTCGTATACGGAACTGTACGCAGCTGCGGCCCACCTGCCCGCACAGGCTCTGCACGGCGTGGGTCCAGTTGCTCACATTGCGGCGGCCCCCCGTGGTGCCCCAGCCGGTGCTGAGAGACGGGGCTATGTTGTACCACTGCTTGGTGGTGCCAGGGGTGGGCGCGCTGTTGTCGCCCAGGGTGGTCCAGGTGGAGCCCGCGCCGCTGCTAACACTCAGGTCGCGCCACTCTACCAGCATGCGCGTATCGGTGCGCGCGGTGCTGAACTTGTAGTCAAACTCCAGGCGGGGGTTGGCCGCGCCTCTTAGGTCGAAGATCGGGCTGAGAAGAAACACATCGCGACCGGTTTCAGTCAGCACGGCGTACCAGGCACGTCCTTCGCTGTTGTCCACGCCGCTGAAACCCGCAAAGTTGTTCGGCAACTGGCCATGCTGCCATACATTTACCTGCCCAGGATTCTGTATATCCGGGAACCAGTTGCCGCCGGTGGCATCCTCAAAGTCTTCTTCGTACGGGCCGCCGGACAGGGCAATGTTGGGCACCCGGACCGTAATGCTGCTGCGCACGGTGTCGTTGCCCCGGATCGGGTCCGTATTCAGGTTGGTATTGATGCGGATGCTGTAGGTGC